>NZ_JBHTRF010000035.1:0-83316 GCF_042796115.1 Kitasatospora sp. NPDC056446
CCCGGCGACCGGCGGCGCCGGTACGGCCGGTGCCGGCACCGCGGGCGCCGCGGGCGCCGCGGGCGGTGGCGCCGGCGGCGGCAAGCTGCCGCAGGCCGGCACCTCGGTGAAGTTCGGCCAGCCCGCGACCGTGACCTACGTCGACAAGACCTCGAACACCGACGCCAAGCTGGAGTTCACCGTCACCGGCGTCGCCCCGGGCTCGCTCAAGGACTTCCAGGACGCCAAGGCCAACACCGCCGGCCTGGACGGGCGCACGCTGTTCTACGTCAGCTGGTCGCTGAAGAACCTCGGGGACACCAAGCTGTCCTTCACCGCCCCCGACTCCAAGCTCAAGGTCTACGACGCCGCCGGCGGCACCGCGTCGTTCGCCAACCCGGTCGGCTCGACCCCGATCGCCAAGTGCACCACCCCGAGCTTCTCGGGCGCCACCAAGGGCGTCGAGTTCAAGGGCTGCGACATCGTCAGCTTCCCGGCCGGCGGCTCCCCGGCGATGGTCGGCTACGGCGACTCGGTCGACATCACGAAGGTCCAGGCCGCCTGGACCAAGTGACACCGCGCCGGCGCCGGACACGCGGACGGCCCCCGCCACCTGTCGAGGTGGCGGGGGCCGTCCGTACGAGCGGGGGGCTCAGTCCTCGTCGTCGTCGCTCTCGATGGCGGCCTGGCGGCCGCTGGCGAGCGCCTCGAAGGCGAGGAACTCGGCCTCGGCGGCGTCCCGGCCCTTCTGCTTCTCGCGGCGGCGGTCGACCGCCGGGCGCTGGGTCTCCATGCGGTGGTCCTCACCGCGGCGGCCGAGCATCTCGGCACCGGCGGCCATGGTCGGCTCCCAGTCGAAGACGACGGCGTTCTCGTCCGGGCCGATGATGACGGTGTCGCCCTCCTTCGCGCCGACCTTCCACAGCTTCTCCTCGACGCCGAGGCGGGCCAGCCGGTCGGCGAGGTAGCCGACGGCCTCGTCGTTGGAGAAGTCGGTCTGGCGGACCCAGCGCTCCGGCTTGACGCCGCGGATGCGGAAGTCGCCGTCCTCCTCGGTGATGGTGAAGCCGGCGTCGTCGACGGCCTTGGGCCGCAGCACGATCCGGGTGGACTCCTCGGTCGGCTTGGCGGCGCGCGCCTCGGCGACGATCTTCGCCAGCGCGAAGCTGAGCTCGCGCAGGCCCTTGCGGGAGGCGGCGGAGACCTCGAACACCTGGTAGCCGCGCTCCTCCAGGGAGGTGCGGGTCAGGTCGGCGATGTCCTGGCCGTCCGGCACGTCGACCTTGTTGAGCGCGACCAGGCGCGGCCGGTCCTCCAGGCCGCCGTACTCGGCGAGCTCGGCCTCGATGGTCTCCAGGTCGGTCAGCGGGTCGCGGCCGGGCTCCAGGGTGGCGGAGTCCAGCACGTGCACCAGCACCGAACAGCGCTCGACGTGCCGCAGGAACTCCAGGCCCAGGCCGCGGCCCTGGCTGGCGCCCGGGATCAGGCCGGGGACGTCGGCGATGGTGTAGACGATGTCGCCGGCGGTGACCACGCCCAGGTTGGGGATCAGGGTGGTGAACGGGTAGTCCGCGATCTTCGGCTTGGCGGCGGAGAGCACCGAGATCAGCGAGGACTTGCCGGCACTCGGGTAGCCCACCAGGGCCACGTCGGCGACGGACTTGAGCTCCATGACGATGTCACGGGCCTCGCCGGGCTCGCCGAGCAGCGCGAAGCCGGGGGCCTTGCGGCGGGCCGAGGACAGCGCGGCGTTGCCGAGGCCGCCGCGGCCGCCCTGGGCGGCGACGAAGCTGGTGCCGTGCCCGACGAGGTCGGCCAGCACGTTGCCCTGGCGGTCCAGCACCACGGTGCCGTCCGGCACCAGCAGGACGAGGCCCTCGCCGTCCGCGCCGGTGCGGTTGCCGCCCGCACCCGGCTTGCCGTTGGTGGCCTTGCGCTTGGGCGAGTGGTGGTACTCCAGCAGGGTGGTGACCTGCGAGTCCACGGTGAGGACGACGCTGCCGCCCTCGCCGCCGTTGCCGCCGTCCGGGCCGCCGAGCGGCTTGAACTTCTCCCGGTGCACGGAGGCGCAGCCGTGGCCCCCGTTACCTGCGGCGACGTGAAGTTCGACGCGGTCCACGAAGGTGGTCATGGGTGTGCCTCCAGTGCGAGAGTCTGCTTGCTACCTGCTAAAGCGTGAAGGGTGGACCGGAGAATTCCGGCCCACCCCTCACTGTGAGTCGTCACACGACTCGGGAGTCCGCGGGGACTCAGGCCTCGACGGCCACGATGTTGACGACCTTGCGGCCGCGACGGTTGCCGAACTGCACGGCACCGGCGGTCAGCGCGAACAGGGTGTCGTCGCCACCGCGACCGACGCCCGCACCCGGGTGGAAGTGGGTGCCGCGCTGGCGGACGAGGATCTCGCCGGCGGAGACGACCTGGCCGCCGAAGCGCTTCACGCCGAGGCGCTGGGCGTTCGAGTCACGGCCGTTACGAGTAGAGCTTGCGCCCTTCTTGTGTGCCATTTTTCGCTATCCCCTTACTTGCTGACCGAGTCGATGCTCGTGATGCGCACCGCGGTGTGCTGCTGACGGTGACCCTGGCGACGGCGGTAGCCGGTCTTGTTCTTGTAGCGCAGGATGACGATCTTGTCACCCTTGGTCTGGTCGACCACCTCGGCGTGAGCCTTGACGCCGGCCAGGACCCACGGGTCGGAGGTGACAGCGTCACCGTCGACGACGAGGAGGGTCGAGAGCTCGACCGAGTCACCCGGCTTGGCCTCGATGCGGTCGATCTCCAGCACGTCGCCGACGGCGACCTTGTGCTGGCGGCCGCCTGCGCGAACGATCGCGTACATGCGGTACCTGCTTTCCTTGCTCGGTCTGAACCCCCGACGCCAGCTGCCTGGGTACGGACACAGGAGCCTCCTCCCGATTCCCCGCGCGAACGCGGTGACCCGGGAAGGTGATGTGCTCGGGAGCATGGCGTAGACACGCCGATGGTCAAGAATACGGACCGGCCGCCCGGGGGGCAAACCGGCCCGTACGGCCCGGGGCGGAATGGCTCCCGCCCCGGGCGTGGGCACTACTCGGCCGCCGTATCACCCTCGGCGGCCGCGGCCTTCTTGGCCGCCGCGCTCGTCCGCTTGGTGGCGGTCTTGCGGGCGGTGGTCTTCTTGGCCGCCGTGGTGGTCTTCTTGGCGGCGGTCTTCTTCGCGGCGGTCTTGCGGGCGGCCCGCTTCTTCGGCGCTGGCGCCTCCTCGGCGTCGGCCTCCTCGACCGGGGCCTCGGCGGCGGGAGCCTCGGCGGCCTCCGCGGCCGGGGTCTCGACGACCACGGCCTCCGCGACCACGACCGGCTCGGCAGGCGCCTCGGCGGCGGCCTGGGCGGCAGCCTCCGCGACAGCCGGGGCGGCGGCCACCAGGGCCGCCTCCAGGGCCGCCTCGGCCTTCGCCTGGAGCACCACGATCTCGGCGGCGACCGGCGAACCGGCCGGAGCCGTCGCCTTGCGCACCGCGCGGCGGCGCGGACGGCCCGCCGGGGCGGCCGCGGGGGCCTCCACGACGACCGGCGCCTCGACGGCCGGAGCCTCGGTGACGGCCTCGACGCCCGGGACCTCCAGGGCCAGCTGGCCCTCGATCTCCTCGCGCACCGGCTCGGCCGGCAGCTCGTCGGCGGCCGCCACGGCGGCCCGCTCGACCGTCTCGACGGCCTCGGCCAGTGCCTCGGCGACCTCGGACCCGACGGCCTGCGGCTCGTCCTGGCCCGCACCGCCCTTGCCCCGGCGACGGCGCTTGCCGCCTGCGGCAGCCTCGCCCGCCGCGGCGGACGGGGTGTGGACGTGGGCGCTCGGCTGCTCCATGTGGACGATCACGCCACGGCCGTTGCAGTGCACGCAGGCCTCGGAGAAGGACTCCAGCAGGCCCTGGCCGACCCGCTTGCGGGTCATCTGGACCAGGCCCAGCGAGGTGACCTCGGCCACCTGGTGCTTGGTCCGGTCCCGGCCCAGGCACTCCAGCAGACGGCGCAGCACCAGGTCCCGGTTGGACTCCAGCACCATGTCGATGAAGTCGATCACGATGATGCCGCCGAGGTCGCGCAGCCGCAGCTGGCGCACGATCTCCTCGGCCGCCTCGATGTTGTTCCGGGTGACCGTCTCCTCCAGGTTGCCGCCCTGGCCGACGAACTTCCCGGTGTTGACGTCGATGACGACCATCGCCTCGGTGCGGTCGATCACCAGCGAACCGCCGCTGGGCAGCCATACCTTGCGGTCCAGCGCCTTCATCAGCTGCTCGTCGATCCGGTAGGTGGCGAACACGTCCACCTCGGAGGTCCACCGCTGGAGCCGCTGGGAGAGGTCCGGGGCCACGTTGGAGACGTACTCGTGGATGGTCTTCCACGCCTCGTCGCCGGAGACGATGACCTTGGTGAAGTCCTCGTTGAAGATGTCGCGGACGACCCGGACGGTCATGTCCGGCTCGCCGTACAGCAGCGCCGGGGCGTTGCCGGTCGCGGCCTTCTTCTTGATGTCCTCCCACTGCTGCTGCAGCCGCTGGACGTCGCGGGTCAGCTCGTCCTCGGAGGCGCCCTCGGCGGCGGTGCGCACGATGACGCCCGCGTCGTCCGGGACGATCTTCTTGAGGATCTGCTTCAGACGGGCGCGCTCGTTCTCGGGCAGCTTGCGCGAGATGCCGGTCATCGAGCCCTCGGGCACGTAGACCAGGTAGCGGCCGGGCAGCGAGATCTGGCTGGTCAGGCGGGCGCCCTTGTGGCCGATCGGGTCCTTGGAGACCTGGACCAGCACGGACTGGCCGGACTTCAGCACCGACTCGATCCGGCGCGGGCCGCCGTGGCCGCCCAGCGCGCCGAAGTTGACCTCACCGGCGTACAGCACCGCGTTGCGGCCCTTGCCGATGTCGACGAAGGCGGCCTCCATCGACGGCAGCACGTTCTGGACCTTGCCCAGGTACACGTTGCCGACGTACGAGGTGGCCTGCTCCTTGTTGACGTAGTGCTCGACGAGCACGCCGTCCTCGAGGACGCCGATCTGGGTCCGCTGGCCGTTCTGGCGCACCACCATGACGCGCTCGACCGACTCGCGGCGGGCCAGGAACTCGGCCTCGGTGATGATCGGCACCCGGCGGCGGCCCAGCTCACGGCCCTCACGGCGGCGCTGCTTCTTCGCCTCCAGACGGGTCGAGCCCTTGATGGACTGCACCTCGTCCGGGTCGAACGACGGCTCGGTCGAGCGGCGGCGCGGCTCGCGCACCTTCACGACCGTGCGGACGCCGTCCTCGGTGGTCTCGGCGGTCTCGACGGCGCCGGCCTCACCGCTGCGGCGACGGCGACGGCGACGGCGGCGCGACGAGGACAGGCCCGCGGCCAGGTCGTCGTCCTCGTCCTCGTCGTCCTCCTCGGCGACGGCCCGGGCCGACACCTCGGCGGCGGGCTGCTCGGCCTCGACGGCCTCGACACCCTCGACGTCCTCGGCCTCGCCACGGCGGCGGCGACGGCCGCCCCGGCGGCGACGGCGCGACGGACGGCCGTCCTCCTCCCAGTCGCCCTCGGTCTCCGGACCGGCGACGGGGGCCTCGACGACCGGAGCCTCGACGACCGGGACCTCGACCGGGGGCGCCTCGACGACCGGGGCCTCGACCGGGGCCTTGGCGGCCTGCTTGCGGCGGGACGACTGGGCCGGAGCCTCGGCGGCGGCCTGCCGGCGACGGTTCGGCTCGACCCGGGCGCGGACCCGGCGACGGCGGCCGACGCCGCTGTACTCGAACTCCTCGTCCTCGTCGCGCTCGGCGACGACCGGGGCCTCGACCGGCGCCGGGGCGGCGGCGGGCTGCTGCTGCGGCGGCTGCTGCGCGGCCGGCGCGGCGTAGGGGGCCGGCTCCTGGAAGACCGGGGCCTGGAAGACCGCGGTGGCCGGGCGGACCGCGCGGCGGCGCACCCGGTGGTGCGGCTCGGCCTCGGCGGCCGGCGCCGGAGCGGCAACGGCGGGAGCGGCGGCGGGGGCCTGCGCGGCGGCGGGGGCCTCGACGGCCTCCTCCTCGACGGGCTCCTCCTCGACGGCGGGCTCCTCGGCCACCGGCTCCTCGACCACCGGCGCGGCCTCGACCACGCGACGGCGGCGCGGGCGGCGGGCCGGAGCGGCGGGGGCCTCCTCGGCGGCCGGGGCGGCGGCGACGGGCTGAGCGGCGGCGGGCTGAGCCGCGACGGGCTCCTCGGCGGGGGCCTCGGCAACGGGCGCCTCGGCGGCGGGCGCGCCGGCCGGGGCCTCGGCACGCTTGCGTGCCCGGCGGGCCCGGGCGGGCTTCTCCGCCTTCTCGTCCTTGGGCTCGGCCGGCGCCTCGACGGGGGCCTGCGCCGGGGCCGCGGCGGCCTCCGGGGCGGTGACCACGATCGGGGTCGCCTCCGGCGCTCCGGCCGGGGCCTCGGCGCGCTTGCGGGTCCGGCGGGCCCGGACCGGCTTCTCGGCCACGGGCTCGGCGGCCGGCTCGGCGGCCGGCTCGGCTGCCGGAGCCGGTGCGGCCTCGGCCGCCGGCGCCTCGGCCGGGACGACCGTCTCGGCCGTCCCGGTGGCCGCGCCCTGCGGGGTGCCCGCCGGGCGGGACACCGCACGGCGGCGGCGGCGCGGCGGCGCGGCGGACGCGCCGTCCCCGGTGGTTTCGTTCGGTTCCGTGGCCGCGGTCTGCTGCGGATCGGTGTTATCGAGCATGCGGGTGGATCTCCCGTCAGGCCCCCGGGCTCCACATCCGGGCACGGCACGGTACCGGTGGGCGGCCGGCATCGCGAGGATGCTCGGGCCGGACCCTTTCACGGTGCCGCCGCGCGGACGCGAGGCCGCACAGGGGCTCGTAGTCTCGCTCGGCGCCCCGCACTCGGCGGGGTGTCGAAAGTCTTCTGGTCTGACCAGTCTTCTGAAGGTTTTCCCAAGCTGCGCCGGGCCCCAACCCCGGGTGGCTCCCGGACGGGGTCCCGGGCCGACCGGCCTTCCTGGCCGGCAGGCCCCGGAGTGGCAGGCCTGTGCTGCGACGACGCTCGCTCCCCTGGGGAGCCGCGGGAACCCTGGAAGACCGTGTCGGGTCCAGTGAAGGCACTGGACCCGGTCTCCGCCCGCTAGGCGGGCGCGGTAGCGCGCGGCCCGGCGCCCGGCTCCGAGCCGGCCTGGGCCGCGGCGCGGTCGAGCGCCAGCGGGTCGGTCACCGTGCCGGTCTCCTCGTCGAGCGGCCCCTGCGCCAGCCTGGTCACCTCTGCGGGGACCGGCGGCGCCAGGTCGGCCGTCACACGGAGACCGGACAATACGTCGTCGGGTCGTACGGCTGGTGTGGCGTGTCGTACTACCAGGCGCAGTATCGCACAGGGACGGCCGGTCCGAACATCGTGCCCGGTTCCGGCCTCCGTGTCCGCACCGCCGTCGACCTGGGACGGGACGATCTCGAGCGCCGCCACCGCGCCGCGCGCGTCGAAGACCCGCACGCCGTTCTTGGTGAGGCGTTCGACCTCGACCCGCTCCTCGGCGAGGAAGGCCGACGCCGCGCGGGCCGCCTCCTCGGGCTCGACGCCGTCGAGCCGGACGAGCCACTCGGAGGCCTCCAGGCGCTCCACGAAGTTGGGCGTCCGCACCTCGACCGCGTCGATCACGTCCAGGCCGGTCGGCAGCGACGCGTCCAGCTGCGCCCGCAGCTGCTCGGGGTCGCGCACGGCGGCCAGGCCGATCTCCAGGTACTCCGCCTCGCTCGCCACCCCGGTCGGGGCCGCGTTGGCGTAGGAGACCTTCGGGTGCGGGGTGAAGCCGGCCGAGTAGGCCATCGGAACGGCGGACCGGCGCAGGGCGCGCTCGAAGGCGCGCTGGAAGTCGCGGTGGCTGGTGAAGCGGAGCCGGCCGCGCTTGGTGTAGCGGAGACGAATCCGCTGCACCGTCGGCGCGGGCGGCGGACCGTCGGGCGTACGGCGTGCCAGGGTCGCTCAGTCCTTAGTCAGTTGTCCCCGTCCGGCGCGGCGCATTCCCGCCACTGTCCGGACTCTGTCACCTCAAAGGGTACGCGCCCCGCCGCCCCGCTCGTTCCGCCCCTGGTCAGCAGTGTGCCTGCGACCCCCGGCCGGGGGTCGCAGGCACACGGGAACCGCCTCGGTCGACGGCTACTTGTTGACGACCGTCAGGGGCAGCATCTTCTTGCCGGTGGGGCCGATCTGGATCTGGGTGTCCATCTGCGGGCACACGCCGCAGTCGAAGCACGGCGTCCAGCGGCAGTCGTCGACCTCGACCTCCTCCAGGGCGTCCTGCCAGTCCTCCCAGAGCCAGTCCTTGTCGAGGCCGCTGTCCAGGTGGTCCCAGGGCAGCACCTCCTCGTAGGTGCGCTCGCGGGTGGTGTACCAGTCGACGTCGACACCGGTGCCGACCAGGCCCTTCTCGGCGCCGGCCATCCAGCGGTCGTACGAGAAGTACTCGCGCCAGCCGTCGAAGCGGCCGCCGTCCTCGTAGACCGCGCGGATGACCGCGCCGATCCGGCGGTCGCCGCGGGAGAGCAGGCCCTCGACGATGCCCGGCTTGCCGTCGTGGTAGCGGTAGCCGATGTTCTTCCCGTACTTGCGGTCGCCGCGGATCGAGTCGCGCAGCTTGGCCAGACGGGCGTCGGTGGCCTCGGCGGACAGCTGCGGGGCCCACTGGAACGGGGTGTGCGGCTTGGGCACGAACCCGCCGATGGAGACGGTGCAGCGGATGTCGTTCTGGCCGGTGACCTCGCGGCCCTTCTGGATGACGTTCTTCGCCATCTCGCCGATCTGGAGGACGTCCTCGTCCGTCTCGGTCGGCAGGCCGCACATGAAGTACAGCTTCACCTGGCGCCAGCCGTTGCCGTACGCGGTGGCGACGGTGCGGATCAGGTCCTCCTCCGACACCATCTTGTTGATCACCTTGCGCATGCGCTCGCTGCCGCCCTCGGGGGCGAAGGTGAGGCCGGAGCGGCGCCCGTTGCGGGACAGCTCGTTGGCGAGGTCGATGTTGAAGGCGTCGACGCGGGTGGACGGCAGGGACAGGCCGATCTTGTCCTCGGTGTAGCGGTCGGCCAGGCCCTTGGCGATGTCGCCGATCTCGGTGTGGTCGGCGCTGGACAGCGACAGCAGGCCGACCTCCTCGAAGCCGGTGGCCTTCAGCCCGCGCTCGACCATCTCGCCGATGCCGGTGATGCTTCGCTCCCGCACGGGGCGCGTGATCATGCCGGCCTGGCAGAAGCGGCAGCCGCGGGTGCAGCCGCGGAAGATCTCCACGGACATCCGCTCGTGGACGGTCTCCGCGAGCGGGACCAGCGGCTGCTTCGGGTACGGCCACTCGTCGAGGTCCATCACGGTGTGCTTGGACACCCGCCACGGCACGCCCGGGGCGTTCGGCACGACGCGGCCGATCCGGCCGTCGGCCAGGTACTCCACGTCGTAGAACTTCGGGACGTACACCCCGCCGGTCCGGGCCAGGCGCAGCAGCACCTCGTCGCGCCCGCCGGGGCGGCCCTCGGCCTTCCAGGCGCGGACGATCTCCGTGATGTCGAGCACGGCCTGTTCGCCGTCGCCGACGACGGCGCAGTCGATGAAGTCCGCGATCGGCTCGGGGTTGAAGGCCGCGTGGCCGCCGGCCAGGACGATCGGGTCGTCGACGGTGCGGTCCCTGGCCTCCAGCGGGATGCCGGCCAGGTCGAGCGCGGTCAGCATGTTGGTGTAGCCGAGCTCGGTGGAGAACGACAGCCCGAACACGTCGAAGGCCTTCACCGGACGGTGGGCGTCGACGGTGAACTGGGGGACGCCGTGCTCGCGCATCAGCGCTTCGAGGTCCGGCCAGACGCTGTAGGTGCGCTCGGCCAGGACGCCCTCGCGCTCGTTGAGCACCTCGTAGAGGATCATGACGCCCTGGTTGGGCAGCCCGACCTCGTAGGCGTCGGGGTACATCAGCGCCCAGCGGACGTCGCAGGCGTCCCAGTCCTTGACGGTCGAGTTGAGCTCGCCGCCGACGTACTGGATCGGCTTCTGGACGTGCGGGAGGAGGGCCTCCAGGCGTGGGAAGACCGATTCGACAGTCATGTACTAGGAACCCTTACGACGTGATTCGGTGCCGCTGGTCGGCACAGGAGGGGTGACCCTCAAGGGTAGCCCAATCCGGGGATCGGGCTGTCTGCCCCGGTGCACGGGACGTCCGCGCTCCGGCGCGACCCGGCCGTCCGGTGCCCGCTCCGGTACGCGCAGTGCGCGCCCGCCGCCCGGCGCCGTCCGCCGTTGACACGCCCGGAAGGCCCGTGCGGTACTGACAGGGCTCCGCCAAAGCCGCCGGTACCCCTTCCGGACAGGGGAGTTGGGTCGTACGCTCGGCCCTCGTCGGAGTTCCCCCCGGCGTTGCCCTCTCCCCTCACGCACGGCCCCGTCCACCCTCACCAGGCCCGTCCCGTGTCCGCCCGGCCGCCGCCCCCGGCCCGCGGTGCCCCGTACCCCGCCCGCACCCCGTGCCCGGCGGCGCACCCGCGCACCCCCGCGCCCGCGCCCCGGCGGCCGTACGGGTCGCAGGACCGGCGCAAGGAGAACCATGACCGACACCGGTCGGCGGATCCGCCCGCTCCGGCCCCTCGACGTCCGGCCGGCCCGCTACCCCACGCCGGCCCAGGCGGAGTCCGCGGCCCGGCGGCTCGCCCTGCGCCACCCGGACCGCTGCCGGCTGCGCGAGGTGGGCCGTTCGCGGGCCGGGCGCCCGCTGCTGCTGCTCTCGGTGGACCGCGGGCCGCGCGCCGCGCTCGTGGTCGGCGGCCCGCACCCGAACGAGCCGATCGGCACCGCCGGGGCGGTCCGGCTGGCCGAGGTGCTGCTGGAGCGCCCCGCCCGTCCGGGCCTGTCCTGGCACCTGCTGCTCTGCCTGGACCCGGACGGCGCCGCGCTGAACGCCGGCTGGCTGGACGGGCCGCTCACCATGGGCCGCCACTACGAGCACTTCTTCCGCCCGGCCTTCGAGGAGCAGCCGGAGCTGCTGCCCGCTCCGGGCTCGGGCCGGCGGCCGATGCCGGAGAGCCTGGCGCTGACCGGCCTGATCGACGAGTTGCGCCCGTTCCTGCAGTGCTCGCTGCACGGGGTGGACTTCGGCGGTGCCTTCGTCCAGCTGACCGGCCCGGTCCCGGGCCTGTCCGAGCGCTTCGCCCGCTCCGCCGAGCGGGCGGGCCTGCCGCTGGACGTGGACTCCTACGACGCGATCGGCTGGGCGAGCCCCGCTCCGGGCACCTATCTGATGCCGGCGCCGGGCAGCCGCGAGGCGTCCCGGGCGCTGCCGGACGAGCCGGAACTGTCGACCTGGTCGCACGCCGCCCGGTACGGCGCGGTGACGGCCGTCCTGGAGGTGCCGATGTGGGCGGTCGACGCGGTGGGCGACGCCCGTCCGCACCCGGCCGGGCCGCAGGTCCTGGCGGCGGCCGCCCACGACCTGACCGTCCGGGCCGGGGAGCTCGCCGCGCTGCTCTCCCGGGTCCCCGCGCGCGGTCACGAGGCGCACGGCCCCTTGGTGCGCAGCGCCGAGTTCAATCTGGCGGTGGCTCCGCGGGTGGCCGAGGAGTGGCTGGACCGGTGGCGCTCCCAGCCGCTCTCCTGGTCCCGGGCGACCACGGCGGGGCTGGTCGCGGCCCGGGTGCCGCTGCGGGTCGCGTCGATCCTGCTGCGCCTGCTCGCGGACGTCCGCGGCCCGGGCGCGGAGGCCGCCCGGGAGCGGGCCCGGGCGGTCGTCGCGGACAGCCTGGACCGGCTGCGGCTCCGGTTCGGCGCCCGCTGGGTGCCGGTCCAGGAGCAGTTGGCGCATCAGACCCGTGCCGTCCTGGCGGCGGCGGACTGCCTGCTCCAGGCGACCTGACGACCCGGCCCCCCACGCCGGAGGGGCCGGCCCGGGAATCCCCGGACCGACCCCTCCGCACGACCGCGACCGCGACCGCCGACGCGCAGCGCCTAAGCCGCTATCGGCCGCTGGCTCCGCACCGCCTGGAGCAGCCCGATGGCCAGCCAGTTCGCGAACATCGACGACCCGCCGTACGAGACGAACGGCAGCGGGATGCCCGCGACCGGCATGATGCCCAGGCACATCCCTATGTTCTCGAAGGCCTGGAAGGACAGCCAGGCGATGACCCCGGCCGCCACGATCGTCCCGTACAGGTCGGTCGCCTGGCGGGCGATCCGGCAGGCCCGCCACAGCACCACGCCGACCAGCAGGATGATCGCCAGCGCCCCGACAAAGCCCAGTTCCTCACCGGCGACGGTGAACACGAAGTCGGTCTGCTGCTCCGGCACGAACTGGCCGGTGGTCTGCGTCCCGTGGAACAGGCCCTTGCCGGTCAGGCCGCCCGAGCCGATCGCGATCCGGGCCTGCGCGGTGTTGTAGCCGACGCCGTTCGGGTCCAGCTGCGGGTTGGCGAAGGCGGCGAAGCGGTCGATCTGGTACTTGCTCAGCAGCCCGAACTTCCAGATCGCCACGCACCCGCCGGTGCCGGCCACCAGCAGTCCGAGGACCCAGCGGTTCGCCGCGCCCGAGCCGAGCAGGATGCCCAGCACGATCGCGGCCATCACCATCACCGAGCCGGCGTCGGGCATCAGCAGCACTATGCACATCGGCAGTCCGGCCCAGACCAGGGCCCGGAACACGGCCCGGTGCGAGGGGAACTCCCGCTCCCCCGCGTCCACCTGGTCCGCCAGCACGACCGCCATCGCCAGCACGATCGCGAGCTTGGCGAACTCGGCGGGCTGGATCGAGAAGCCGCCGCCGAGCTGGATCCAGGAGTGCGCGCCGTTGATGGTGGAGCCCAGCGGGCTGAGCGTCGCCAGCAGCAGCAGGATCACGCCGACGTACAGGAACGGCACGATGGTGCGGAAGCGGCGACTCCCTATCGCTATCACCACCGCGCACAGCACCAGCCCGACCACGAAGTTGGTCAGGTGCCGGTAGAGGAAGTACTGCGGGTCCCCGTGGGTGAGCGAGTCGCGTCCGCGGGTGGCCGACCAGACCAGCAGCGAGCTGCCGGCCGAGAGGGTCAGCGCGGCCAGCAGCAGTATCCAGTCCAGCCGCCAGAGCGGGGAGTCCTTGGCGAGGGCCTTGGAGACCCCGCTGCGCTGCGGGGCCAGCCGCAGCTGCCGGTAGGAGCCGTAGGAGGTCATGCCCGTCCCCTTCCCGGGCCGCGGCCGGGTTCGAGCGCGGCGTCGGTCGCGGTGTACGACGTCGGGCGGTCGGTCGGCGGCGCCTGGTCGAGGAAGGCCGCTGCCGGAGCCGGTGCCGCCTCCTGGAGCGCCACCGGCACCAGAGCGGGGGCGGGGGCCTCCGCGCCGGGCGCCGGCTCGGCCGAGTACGCGGCCGGCTTGATGATCGCGGTGCCGTCCGGGTTGAACTTGGGCAGCTCGGCCTGCGGGGCGGGCAGCAGCGCCTTGCCGTTGTCGATGTTGCCCTTGTCGTCCACGCCGTACAGCGCCTGGTAGATCCGGCGGACGGAGTCACCGGAGCCGCCGGAGCCGGTGCCGCCCTGGCTGATCGTCATGATGATCGCGTAGTCCTTGCTGTACGTGGCCAGCCAGGAGGTGGTCTGCTTGCCCTCGACCTCGGCGGTGCCGGTCTTGGCGTGCAGCGCGATCTTGTCCTGCGGCCAGCCGGCCTGCGAGAACTTCCAGGCGGCGGTGCCGCTCTTCACGACGCCCTCGGTGGCCTGGTTGATGTAGCTCAGCAGCTTCTCGTCGCCGGGGAACTTGGCGTCGGCCTGCGGGGCGACCTCGCGGACGAGGTCCCCGCCCGGGCTTATCACCGCCTTGGCGATGGTCGGCCGGTAGAAGGTGCCGCCGTTGGCCAGCGCCGAGTAGATCCGGGCCATCTGGACCGGGGTGACGAGGGTGTCGCCCTGGCCGATCGCGAAGTTGACGGCGTCACCGGCGCGCATCTGGTAGCCGTCGACGCAGTTCTCCCGGGCGATCTGGTCGGAGAAGCTGTTGCCGCCCTTCTTGGCCTGCGCGCACCAGGCGTCCTTGTTGTTGTCGTAGAAGGACTGCTTCCACTGCCGGTCCGGCACCCGGCCGGCCACCTCGGCCGGCAGGTCGATGCCGGTCTTGGCGCCGAGGCCGAACTCGTGGGCGGTCTTGAAGAACCAGTCGCCCGGGTCCTTCTTCGGCTTGATGCCGCCGTCCTTCACCCACTGGTCGTTCGCCAGGCCGTAGAAGACGGTGTCGCAGGAGACCTCCAGCGCCTTCTCCAGCGTGATGGAGCCGAAGCTCTCGCTCTCGAAGTTCTTGAACTCGCGGCCGCCGATGGTCATGCTCTTCGGGCACGGGTAGGTGCCGTCGAGCGAGTAGCCGGCCTGGACGGCGGCGGTGGTGGAGATGACCTTGAAGGTCGAGCCGGGGGCGGACTGACCCTGTATGGCCCGGTTCAGCAGCGGGAAGTTGGACTCCTTGCTGGTCAGCGCCTGGTAGTCCTTGCCGCTGATGCCGCCGACCCACTGGTTGGGGTCGTAGGTCGGCGCGCTCGCCATCGCGATGATCCGTCCGGTGTGGACGTCCATCACGACGGCGGCGCCGGAGTCGGCCTCGTAGTTGCGGTTGGTGACCTTGTCGAAGGTGTTGCGGGCGTCGGAGATCGCCTGCGCCAGGTTGTCCTCGACCACCTTCTGCACCCGGGCGTCGATGCTGGTGACCAGGTTGTCGCCGGTCTGCGGGGCGACGGCGCCGGCGGTGCCGATCACCCGGCCGAGGTTGTCCACCTCCAGCTTGGTGATGCCGGCGGTGCCGCGCAGGTCGCGGTCGTACACCGACTCCAGGCCGGCCCGGCCGATCTGGTCGGCCGGCAGGTAGCGGTCCAGGCCGGTCTTGCCGGCGGTCTTGCCGACCTCCTCGTCGGTGACCGGCGAGAGGTAGCCGAGCACCTGGGCCATGTTGGCGCCCTCGGCGCCGGTGTAGCGGCGCACGGCGGTGGGCTGCGCGGTGATCCCGGGGAAGTCCTCGCGGCGCTCCATTATCTGCATCGCCTGCTGGGTGGTCGCCTCCTTGGTGACCGGGATCGGCTGGTAGGGAGAACCGTTCCAGCAGGGCTGCTGGGTCTTGGCGTCGCAGAGCCGGACCTTCTCCTGCACGTCCTTGGCGGGCATCCCGAGGACGTCGGCCAGCCGGGAGAGCACCGCCTTGCCGCCGTCCTTCTGCTGGAGCAGCGAGGTACGGCTGACCGAGACCACCAGCCGGGTCTCGTTGCCGGCCAGCACCCGCCCGGAGGCGTCCAGGATCTCGCCGCGGACGGCCGGTTCGACCACCTCGCGGATGTGGTTGCCGGTCGCCTTGGCGGTGTACTCCTTGGCGTTGCGGATCTGCAGGTACCACAGCCGCCCGCCGAGGGTGGCGAGCAGCGACAGCACCAGGATCTGCAGCACCACCAGACGGATCGTCACCCGCCGGGTACGGCCGGTCTCGGGGATGTTGCTCACGTCTCGTGCGCTCCAGGGTGCGGGGAGGTCGGGAGGTCGGGGCCGGTCCGGGTTACGGACGGCGGGCGAAGCCGGGCACGCGCCGCTTCTTGTAGGACGGCCCGGAGGAGACCTCGCGGGTGGTGCGGTAGCGGGCCAGCGAGCCGAGGCCCAGGCCGGGGCCGCTCTCGTCGTCGTCGGCGGCGGTCACCGGGTCGCGGCCGAAGCGGCGGCCGAGCATCATCACCAGCGGCACCACGAAGGGCGCCAGCAGCAGGTCGTACAGCAGGGCGCTGATCACCAGGCCGCCGAGGCCGACGTGCCGGGCGGCGGTGTCGCCGACGAGGGCGCCGACGGTCGCGTACAGCAGGGTGGAGGCGACCGCGGCGGCGCCGACGACCAGCAGCGCGCTGGAGACCGAACGCTGGCGGCCGTGGTCGGGGCGCAGCAGTCCGGCGGCGTAGCCCATCAGGCAGAGCACCAGCGCGTAGCGGCCGATGGCGTGGTCGGAGGGCGGTGCGAGGTCGGCGAGCAGGCCGGCCGAGAAGCCGACCAGGCAGCCGCCGGAGGGCCCGTAGACCATGGCCAGGCCGACCACGACGAGCAGCAGTATGTCCGGGGTGGCTCCGGGGAGCTGGAGCCGGCCGAAGACGCTGACCTGGAGGATCAGGCCGAGCAGGATCAGGCCGGCGGAGACGGGGATGCGGGCGAGGCGCATGGCTCAGTTCCCCCCAGTGGGCTTGGCGGGCGGGGCGGCGGGCGCGCCGGCCGGGGCCTGGCCCGGGGCGGGCGCGGCGGGGGCCTGGCTCTGGCCCGGGGCGGGGGCGGGCGGCAGGACGGCGTCGCGCGGGTCGGCGCGCGGCGGGACGACGACCACGCCGACCAGGTCGAGCCGGGTGAACTGGACGAAGGGCTCGACCAGGACGGTCTTGGTCAGCTGGCCGGCGTTGGCCTGGACCTCGACGACCTTGCCGACCGGGACGCCGGGCACGAAGGGGCGGCCGCTCTGCGAGCCGAAGGTGACCAGCCGGTCGCCGGCCTTGACCTGGGCCTTGCCGTTGAGCAGGGAGACCTTCATCGGGCTGTCGCCGCCGCCGGAGGCGAAGCCGATCTCGCCGGTGCCCTCCAGCCGGGTGCCGGCCGAGAAGCCGGGGTCGGAGGCGAGCAGCACGGTGGCGGTGGTCGGGGCGACGGTGGTGATCCGGCCGACCAGTCCCTGGCCGTTGATCACGGTCATATCGCGGGTGAGGCCGTCGTCGCTGCCGGCGTCGATGGTGATGGTCCAGGAGAAGCCCTGGGCCGGGCCGATCGCGATGACCTGGGCGGCCTTGACGGTGTAGCCGCCGGCGCCGGCGGTGCGCAGCAGGTCGTCCAGTTGCTTGGTGCGCCCGGTGGCCATGTCGGAGGAGGCCAGTTTCTGCCGCAGTTCGGTGTTCTCGCGGGCGAGCTGGTCGGTGCGGCCGCTGTCGGTGGCGGCGTCGCGGAAGGCCCGGACGGTGTCGGCGACCGGGTCGACGACGGTGGCGGCGCCGCGTTCGACCGGGCCGAGGACGCCGGCGGCGGCGTGCCGGGCGGGGCCGAGCGGGGAGTCCTCACCGCCCTTGATGTCGACGGTGATCAGCGCGAAGGCGACGGCCACCAGCAGGATGAGCAGCAGCCGGCTCTCTCGTGTGTCCCTCACGGTGCTGGTACTGCCCCTTCGTACCTGGCGGCCGCCCGGGGCTGTGGGGCCCGGGCGGCGGCCCGTTCAGTCGAGTGTCGGATGGGTGCCGCGGTGCTAGCGGCGCGGCTGTGCGTCGAGGACCTGCTGGAGTGCCTCGAACTCCTCGACGCACTTGCCGGAGCCGAGCGCGACGGAGTCGAGCGGGTTCTCGGCGATGTGGATCGGCATGCCGGTCTCGCGGCGCAGCCGCTCGTCCAGGCCGCGGAGCAGGGCGCCGCCGCCGGTGAGCACGATGCCGCGGTCCATGACGTCGCCGGCCAGCTCGGGCGGGCACTGGTCGAGGGTGGTCTTGACCGCGTCGATGATCGAGTTGACCGGCTCGTCGATGGCCTCGCGGACCTCGGCGGCGGAGATGACCACGGTCTTGGGCAGGCCGCTGACCAGGTCGCGGCCGCGGATCTCGGCGTGCTCGTCCTTCTCGCCCTCCAGGCCGAATGCGCTGCCGATGCTCATCTTGATCTGTTCGGCGCTGCGCTCGCCGAGGAGGAGCGAGTACTCCTTCTTGATGTGCTGGACGATCGCGTTGTCCAGTTCGTCGCCGGCCACCCGGATGGACTGGGCGGTGACGATGCCGCCGAGGGAGATGACGGCGACCTCGGTGGTGCCGCCGCCGATGTCGACGACCATGTTGCCGGTGGCCTCGTGGACGGGCAGGCCGGCGCCGATCGCGGCGGCCATCGGCTCCTCGATGATGTGCACCTGGCGGGCGCCGGCCTGCGAGGAGGCCTCGATGACGGCGCGGCGCTCGACTCCGGTGATGCCGGAGGGCACGCAGACGACGACGCGCGGGCGGGCGAGGTAGCGGCGGCGGTGGATCTTGAGGATGAAGTAGCGCAGCATCCGCTCGGTGATCTCGAAGTCGGCGATGACGCCGTCCTTGAGCGGGCGGATGGCGACGATGTTGCCCGGGGTGCGGCCGATCATCTTCTTGGCCTCGGCGCCGACGGCGAGGATGCCGCCGGTGTTGGTGTTCACCGCGACCACCGACGGCTCGTTCAGGACGATGCCCTTGCCCCTGACGTACACCAGCGTGTTGGCAGTTCCGAGGTCGATCGCCAAGTCGCGGCCGATGAACGACAGGTTGCTCGCCATGGGGTGTGGGTGCCTTCCCGGGCTCGGAGTTCTTGGGGGGTGGACGACTGCGCGCCCACGCATGGGCGGAGACCAGCTGAGCTGCCTTACCGGGCCCTTGAGTCGCGTCCATCGTAGTCACGCCGCGCGGTACGGACGTCGACGTGGGGCATACCGTCCATTGTCCGGAGCGTGATCGCTTCTCCCCGGATTGGGACGCCGTGTCGGCCCCCCCAGTTCCCTATTTCACGATAAGAATGCCCCGGCCGGGCCAATGGTCCCGACCGGGGCAGTACGAAGGTCCTCCGGGCGTGTCGCCCGGACCGGCTCAGGCGTGAGCCGGGAAGAAGATCTTGATCTCGCGCTCGGCGGACTCCGGGGAGTCGGAGGCGTGGATCAGGTTCTCGCGGGTGATCGTCGCGTAGTCGCCGCGGATGGTGCCGGCCCCGGCCTCCAGCGGGTTGGTGGCGCCGGCCAGCATCCGGATGCCGGGCACGACCTCCTCGCCCTCGACGATCAGCGCGATCGACGGGCCGGAGGTCATGAACTCGAGCAGCGGCTCGTAGAACGGGCGGCCGACGTGCTCCGCGTAGTGCTGCTCCAGCGTCTCCCGGTCGAAGGTGCGCAGCTCGACGGCGGCGAGGCGCCAGCCGGCCTTGCGCTCGATGCGGCTGATGATCTCGCCGGCCAGGCCGCGGCGGACGGCGTCGGGCTTGAGCAGGACGAGAGTGCGCTGGGACACGGTGCGTCTCCTGGGGATTCGGTTCGGCAGACAGTCGGGTCCGACGAGTGGGCCGACACGGCAGAGATTACCTTGCGTACACGGCGTGTCGGTGCGCCGGCCGGGGGCCTCAGACCTGTACCGCGACCGCCTCGGCGGCCGCGCGGGCGGCCTTGAACTCGTCCACCTTGCGGCCGTAGTGCACCGAGCACCACCACAGGCCGGCGAAGACCACGCCGAGGCCGAACATGGTCGGCAGGATGAAGCCGGTGGCGATCAGGCCGATCTGCAGGGCCCAGCCGATCTGCACCGCGCCGGGGCGGTTGATCATGCCGCAGAGCGCGATGCACAGGGCCATCGCGATGCCGCTGACGGTCCACACCGTGGCCGTCGGGACGCTGGAGAGCTGCATCGCGACCAGGGCCGCGAAGAGGATCAGCAGCGCCTCGCCGATCAGCGTCGAGGAACAGAGCGTCCTCATGTCACTTCCTCCCGAGCAGCAGGCGGGCCTCGCCCACCGTGATGACCGAACCGGTGACCAGCACCCCGGCGCCGCCGAGGTCGCCCTCCTCCTCCGCGATGGTGACGGCGGCGGCGATGGCGTCGTCCAGCCGCGGCTCGACCTGGACGCGGTCCTCGCCGAAGACCTCGACGGCCAGGGCGGCGAGCGCGTCGACGTCCATCGCGCGGTGGGTGGAGTTCTGGGTGATGACGACCTCGGCCAGGACCGGCTCGAAGGCCTCCAGCACGCCGGCCACGTCCTTGTCGCCGGAGGTTCCGATCACGCCGACGAGCCGGGTGAAGCCGAAGGACTCGTTGAGGGCGGCGACGGTGGCGCGGGCGCCGTGCGGGTTGTGCGCGGCGTCCAGGAGGATGGTGGGGCTGCGGCGGACGACCTCCAGGCGGCCGGGCGAGGAGACGCCGGAGAAGCCCTGGCGGATCTTGTCCACGTCGAGCTGTCCGCCGCGGGCGCCACCGACGCCGAAGAAGGCCTCGACCGCGGCGAGGGCGAGCGCCGCGTTCTGCGCCTGGTACTCGCCGTGCAGCGGGATGAAGATGTCCTCGTACTCCTCGCCGCCGAGCCCGCGCAGCGTCACCAGCTGGCCGCCGACGGCGAGTTCACGGCGGATCACGCCGAACTCCATGCCCTCGCGGGCGACCGTGGCCTCCACCTCGACGGCGCGGCGCAGGATCACCTGGGCGGCGTCCAGCTGCTGCTGGGCGACGACGGCGACGGCGTCGGCCTTGATGATCCCTGACTTCTCGCCGGCGATCTCGCCGGTGGTCTCGCCGAGCTTGTCGGTGTGGTCCAGCCCGATCGGGGTGATCACGGCGACGCCGGCGTCGATGACGTTGGTGGCGTCCCACGAGCCGCCCATGCCGACCTCGACCACGGCGACGTCCACCGGGGCGTCGGAGAAGGCGGCGTAGGCCATCCCGGTCAGCACCTCGAAGAAGGACATCGGCACCGGCTGCGCCGCGTCGACCATCCGCACGTAGGGCTCGATGTCGCGGTAGACCTCGACGAAGCGCTCGGGGCTGATCGGGGCGCCGTCCAGGCTGATCCGCTCGGTGACGGACTCCACGTGCGGGCTGGTGTAGCGCCCGGTGCGCAGCTCGAAGGTGTTGAGCAGCTGCTCGATCATCCGGGCGGTGGACGTCTTGCCGTTGGTGCCGGTGATGTGGATGGACGGGAAGGACCGCTGGGGCTGGCCCAGGATGTCCATCAGCGCCTCGATCCGGTCGAGCGAGGGCTCCAGCTTGTTCTCCGGCCAGCGCTCGGAGAGTGCCATCTCGACGTCCCGCAGGGGGTCGCCGGTGCCACCGTCGGCGGGGCGGATGGTGTACGGATTCGGGTCGGCCTTGTCGCTCACGACCACAGTCTACGGAGCGGCGGCGGGCCGTCCTCACAGGGTGAGGGCGGGGGTGAGAACGGCCACTTTGCCCCGCCTTCCCCCACACCTGCCGGTTTGCTCCCTTTACTATCCTTTTAGCGAACTTGAATCGCAATGAAGCATCGATTCGCAACTGACAGGAGCCGCCCGCCTTTGATGACGAGGAGCACCGCGCCATGCCCGACGCCCTGCACGACTGGATCGTGCTTCGCCAGGACGCCATCGTCTGGGTCGCCGGACTGATCTCCCTGGCCCTCGTCGGCTACATGGCGCTCGTCTTCGGGCGCTTCCTCGTGTACTGGGCCGGCTCCCGCCACGCCTTCCGGCACGACCGTCCCGCCGAGCCCGGCGACCCCGCCGCCTTCCGGTGGCACCTGGTGGTCCCCTGCCGCGACGAGGAGGCCGTGGTCACCCAGACCCTGGACGGACTGCGGGCCGCCGCGCCCGAGGCCCACCTGTGGGTGATCGACGACGACAGCGAGGACGCCACCCGCGACCTCGTGCTCGCCGCCGCCGACCGCGACCCGCGCGTCCACCTCGTCCAGCGCCGCCGCCCGCACGCCCGGATCGGCAAGGGCGCCGCCCTCAACGCCGCCTACCGGGAGATCTCCGCCTGGCTGCCCGAGGGCACCGACCGCTCCCGCGTGGTGATCGGCGTGGTCGACGCCGACGGCCGGCTCGACCCGGGCACCCTCGGCCGGGTCTGCAACGACAAGGCCCTCGGCCGCCCCGACACCGGCGCCGTCCAGATCGGCGTCCGGATGCGCAACGCCGACGACGAGCTCCCGCTGCCCGGCCGCGGCCGGGTCGCCAACGCCCTCGCCCGCGCGCTCGTCCGGATGCAGGACGTCGAGTTCCAGGCCAACAACGCCGGCATGCAGCTGCTGCGCCGCCGCACCGGCAGCGTCGGCCTCGGCGGCAACGGCCAGTTCGTCCGGCTCACCGCCCTCGACTCGCTCACCGCCGAGGAGGGCCGGGCCGGCCGCCCCTGGCCCGAGCGCGCGCTGCTGGAGGACTACGAGTCCGGCCTGGACCTGCGGCTGGCCGGCTGGCGGCTCACCCACGTCACCGAGACCCAGGTCTCCCAGGAGGGCCTGGTCTCGCCGCGCCGCTTCCTCACCCAGCGCACCCGCTGGGCCCAGGGCAACATGCAGTGCCTGCGCTACACCGGCCGGGTGCTGCGCTCCCCGCACTACACCTGGTCCGGCAAGGCCGAGGTGATGTACACCTTCCTGCAGCCCGTGGTCTGCGTGCTGCTGGTGCTGCTCTTCCCGCTCTCGCTCGGCATCACCACCGCCGGGCTGGTGCTCTTCCCCGCCGAGACCGCCGACTTCCAGCTCAGGTTCGGCCCGTGGATGCTGCTGGCCTTCGTGCTCGCCACGCTGCCGATGGTGTTCTGGGGCTTCGCCTACCGCAAGGCCGTCCACCCCGACCGCTCCCGGTTCACCGGGCTGCTCTGGGGCCTGCTGGTCTGGCTCTACACGTACCACCTGTTCGTGGTCGCCGCCCGGGCCGCCGTCCGGATGCTGCTCGGGCGCAACGGCTGGGCCAAGACCCGCCGCAACGCCGAGAAGGTCGCCCTCGGCGCCCCCACCGCGCTCGAATCCTGAGCCGCCGCCACCCCCGCGCCGCCGCGCCCCGCCCCTCCCGCCCCGCCGGTCACCGGAGTCCCGTCATGAGCACCTGCCTGCCCCCGTCCAGCGTCGCCGTCGTCCTCGGCACCCGCCCCGAACTGGTCAAGCTCGCCCCGCTGATCCACGAGCTCGGCGACGCCACCCGACTGGTGCACACCGGCCAGCACTGGGACGAGGCCATGTCCGGCCGCTTCCTGCGCGACCTCGACCTCCCCCGGCCCGAACTGCTCACCGGCGTCGGCGGCCGCCCCCGGGCCGGCCAGATCGCCCAGTCCCTGGGCCAGCTGGACGCCGCCTTCGCCGAGGACCGCCCCGCCGCCGTCGTCGTCCAGGGCGACACCAACGCCACCCTCGCCGGGGCCCTGGCCGCCAACGCCCGGGAGATCCCGCTGGTCCACGTCGAGGCCGGACTGCGCAGCTTCGACCGGGCGATGCCCGAGGAGCACAACCGGGTGATGGTCGACCACGTCTCCGACCTGCTCTGCGCCGCCACCGACGACAACGTCGCCAACCTGCGCGCCGAGGCCCTCGCCGACGAGCGGATCGAGCTCACCGGGAACACCGTCGTCGAGGTGGTCCGCCGCCGGCTGCCGGACCGGGCCGCCCGCGCCGCGCTGCTCGCCGCGCACGGGCTGCGCCCCGACGGGTACGTCCTGGCCACCGTGCACCGCCCGGAGAACACCGACACCGCCGAGGCGCTCGGCGCCGTGCTCGCCGAACTGGACCGGATCGCCCGGGCCGGCACCCCGGTGCTGTTCCCGATGCACCCGCGCACCCGCTCCGCCGTCGAACGCTTCGGCCTGGACGGCCTGTTGGAGCACCTGGCCGTCACCGGCCCGGTCGGCTACGCCGACTTCCTGGGCCTGGCGAGCCACGCGGCCCTGCTGGTCTCCGACTCCGGCGGCGTGCAGGAGGAGTGCACCGTGCTCGGCCGGCCGCTGCTGGTGGTGCGCCGCTCCACCGAGCGCCCGGAGGCCGTCGCGGCGGGCTTCGCCGCACTGGTCGGGCCGGGCGAGGAGTTGGGCGCACTGGCCCGCGACTGGCTCTCCGACACCCCCGAGCGCCTCGCCCGGCTCGCGGCCACCCCGAGCCCGTACGGCGACGGCCTGGCCTCGGCCCGGATCGCCGCACTGACCGCCGCGCTCGCCGGCACCGCCGGTGAGCAGGCCCTGCCGGCGGCCGCCTAGCGCCCAGGCGCCCTTGACAGCCGGATTGGTCTACTCCACCTTGTGAGGCAAGTCCCCTTTCCCGAAGTGGACTTGAGTCGTCGGTAGCTCCCGCACGCGCACCATCGACACCCCGGACGGCGCACCGCCCCCACGCGGCGCCGCCGGGCCTCCCCCACTGGAGACGGAGTCATGCCACCTGCCCGACACCGGCGCCCGCGCGCCCTGTACTCCCTGCTCGCCGGAGCGAGCGCCGTCGCCATCGGCCTGAGCGGACTCGTGCTCGCCGACAGCACCGGAGCCCATGCCGCCGACACCGACCTGATCGCCAACGGCGGCTTCGAGACCGGGGACCTGTCCGGCTGGAGCTGCACCGGCGGCACCGTCCAGAGCGCCACCGCGCACTCCGGCCGGTACGCCCTGCAGTCCGCCCCGGGCGCGGGCGACACCGGCGAGTGCACCCAGACCGTCCCGGTGAAGCCCTCCTCCGCCTACACGCTGAGCTCCTGGGTACAGGGCTCGTACGTCTACCTGGGCGCCCGCGGCACCGGCGGCACCGACCCGAGCAGCTGGACGTCCTCCACCGGCTGGACCCAGCTCAGCACGAGCTTCACCACCGGCCCGGGCACCACCAGCGTCACCGTCTACCTGCACGGCTGGTACGGGCAGCCGGCCTTCCTCGCCGACGACGTCTCGCTGCTCGGCCCCGGCGGCCGACCGTCCCCGAGCCCGACCGCCACCGCCTCCCCGAGCCCCAGCCCGACGGCCACCGCGACGGACACCGGCAGCCCCTCCCCCACCGGCACCGGCAGCCCGACCGCCACCGGGACCCCGACCAAGCCCCCGGGCCTGCCCAAGCACATCCTCACCGGCTACTGGCAGAACTTCGACAACGGCGCCACCGTCCAGCGGATCAGCGACGTCCCCGACGCCTACGACATCATCGCGGTCTCCTTCGCCGACGCCACCGCCACCCGCGGCGGGCTGAGCTTCACCCTCGACCCCGCCCTCTCCTCCCGCCTCGGCGGCTACACCGACGCCCAGTTCAAGGCCGACATCGCGGCCAAGCGGGCGGCCGGCAAACGGGTGGTGCTCTCGATCGGCGGCCAGAACGGCACGGTCTGGGTCGGCGACTCCGCCTCGGCCGCGACCTTCACCAGCACCGCCTGGGCACTGATGCGGAGCTACGGCTTCGACGGGATCGACATCGACCTGGAGAACGGCATCAGCTCCACCTACATGGGGCAGGCCCTGCACGCCCTGGCAGCACAGGCCGGCAGCGGATTCATCCTCACCATGGCGCCGCAGACCATCGACATGCAGTCGACCGGCATGGAGTACTTCAAGCTGGCGCTGACCGTGAAGGACATCCTCACCATCGTCAACATGCAGTACTACAACTCCGGCGCGATGAACGGCTGCGACGGGAACGTCTACTCGCAGGGCACCGAGAACTTCCTCACCGCGCTGGCCTGCATCCAGCTCAAGGGCGGGCTGCGGCCCGACCAGGTCGGCCTCGGGGTGCCGGCCTCGACCAGCGCGGCGGGCGGCGGGTACGTCGACGCCGGCACGGTGAACAACGCGCTGGACTGCCTGGCGACCGGCACCCACTGCGGCAGCTACAAGCCTGACACCACCTGGCCCGGCATCGGCGGGGCGATGACCTGGTCCACCAACTGGGACGCCAAGGCGGGCAATCCGGTCTCCGGCACCATCGGCGCGCACCTGCACGCCATGCCGTAGCGGCCCGGGCGGAAGGGCCGGCTACGGCAGGCCCTTCCGGAGCCCCGGCTCTGACGCCGGCTCGGGCTCAGGCCCCGGCCCGGGCCTCCGGCACGTGCGCGGCGCCGCCGTGCCGGCGGCGCAGCTCGGCGGTGATCTCGGCCAGCTCGCCCTCGGGCAGCAGCGGCAGCATCATCGCGACGCCCTGGAGCAGGCCGCCGAGCAGGAAGGTGGTGTCGGCCGTCGAGGCGACCAGGCTGCGGACCTCGGCCACCTCGCCCGCCGCCACCGCCTCGATCAGCCGGGCGGCGCTCGCGCTCTCCTCGTCCACCGCGACCGCGCCGGTGTCGGCCGGGGCGCGCCGGGCCAGCGCCCGCAGCACCTTGTCACCGACCTCGGGGGCGTAGGCCTTGCGGACGGCCTCGGCTGCGATCCAGGCGAGCAGGGTGGTCACCTCGCGCTCGGCCTGCTCGGCGAGCAGCAGGTCCAGCTCGTGGTCGAACGCGAGCTGGTTCCCGTGCCGGAAGGCGAGCAGCAGGGTCGCCGCCCGGCCCTTGGCCTCCTCGACCACCTCGGCAGGCAGTTCGTCGGCCAACTCCTCGGTCACCACCACGCCATGCCCTCCCGTCCGTCGCTCGGCTGGAACGCTCAGCAGAAACGCCCATTCGGAAACTCCGTGCACACCGTACACACCGGACCTGAAAACTTCCGCGAACGCGCGCGGGCAAGACCGGAATCAATTCGCTCGGAATAGGACCTCACCCGGTCCAGGATGAATATTCGCCAGAAGGGAGCAATGTTGCTGCGCTATTAGGCGTAACGAAAGCGGACCCGGAGCGGGAACCCGGAAAACGCCGAGGGGCCGCACCCCGCGTGTCGCGGAGTGCGGCCCCTCACGGGCCGGTGCGGGCTCAGCCCTGCGGCAGCGCCGCGAGCTGGGCGGTGATCCGGACGATGTCGGCCTCGGCGGCCTCCTGGCGGCCCCGGATCTTGGCGACCACCTCGTCCGGCGCCTTGGCGAGGAACGCCTCGTTGCCGAGCTTGGCGGTGGTCTGGGCCTTCTCCTTCTCGGCGGCCGCGAGGTCCTTGGCGAGGCGCTTGCGCTCCGCCGCGACATCGATGGTGCCGGAGAGGTCCAGCGAGACGGTGGCGCCGGCGACCGGCAGCGAGGCGGTGGCCGCGAAGCCCTCCTCGGGGACGGTCAGCCGCAGCAGCGAGCGGATCGCGTCCTCGTGGACCGGCAGCACGGTGCCGGCCAGCTCCAGCCGGGCCGGAACGCGCTGCGCGGGCTGCAGGCCCTGGTCCGAGCGGAAGCGGCGGACCTCGGTGACCACCTGCTGCAGCGTGGCGACCTCGGACTCGGCGGCCGCGTCACGGTAGCCGCTGTCCTTCGGCCACTCGGCGACCACCAGCGACTCGGCGCCGGTGAGCGTGGTCCACAGCGCCTCGGTGACGAACGGGACGACCGGGTGCAGCAGGCGCAGCGTGACGTCCAGGACCTCGCCGAGCACCCGGCGGGAGGCGTCGGCCTGCGGGCCGCCCTTGGCCAGGGTGGTCTTGGAGAGCTCGACGTACCAGTCGAAGACCTCGTCCCAGGCGAAGTGGTACAGCGCGTCCGAGCTCTTGGCGAACTCGTAGCCCTCGTACAGCCCGTCCACCTCGGCGACGGTGGCGTTCAGCCGCGACAGGATCCAGCGGTCGACCGCGGTCAGCTCCTCCGGCGCGGGCAGCGGGCCCTCGACGGTGGCGCCGTTCATCAGCGCGAAGCGGGTCGCGTTCCAGATCTTGTTGCAGAAGTTGCGCGCGCCCTTGACCCAGTCCTCGCCGATCGGCACGTCGGCGCCGGGGTTGGCGCCGCGGGCCAGGGTGAAGCGGACCGCGTCGGCGCCGTAGGCGTCCATCCAGTCCAGCGGGTCCACGGCGGTGCCGGAGGACTTCGACATCTTCTTGCCGAACTCGTCGCGCACCAGGCCGGTGAGGGCGACGGTCTTGAACGGCGCCTCGCCGTCCATCGCGTACAGGCCGAACATCATCATCCGGGCGACCCAGAAGAAGATGATGTCGTGGCCGGTGACCAGGACGTCGGTCGGGTAGAACTTCTCCAGGTCCGGGGTCCGCTCCGGCCAGCCGAGCGTGGAGAACGGCCACAGGCCGGAGGAGAACCAGGTGTCCAGGACGTCCGGGTCCTGGTGCCAGCCCTCGCCGGTCGGCGGCTGCTCGTCGGGGCCGACGCAGACGACCTCGCCGTCGGGGCCGTACCAGACCGGGATCCGGTGGCCCCACCAGAGCTGGCGCGAGATGCACCAGTCGTACATGTTGTCGACCCAGTCGAAGTAGCGGCGCTCCAGCTCCTTCGGGTGGATCTCCACCTTGCCGTCGCGGACGGCGTCGCCGGCGGCCTTCGCCAGCGGCTCGACCTTGACCCACCACTGCAGCGACAGCCGCGGCTCCACCACGGTGTGGCAGCGCGAGCAGTGGCCGACGGCGTGCATGTACGGGCGCTTCTCGGCGACGATCCGGCCCTGCTCGCGCAGCGCGCCGACGACGGCCGAGCGGGCCTCCAGCCGGTCCATGCCGAGGAACGGGCCGTGCACGGTGATCGCACCGCGGTCGTCCATGACGGTCAGGTTGGGCAGGCCGTGGCGCTGGCCGATCGCGAAGTCGTTCGGGTCGTGCGCGGGCGTCACCTTGACGGCGCCGGTGCCGAACTCCGGGTCGACGTGCTCGTCCGCGACGACCGGGATCTCGCGGTCGGTCAGCGGCAGCTTGATGGTCCGGCCGATCAGGTGCCGGTACCGCTCGTCCTCGGGGTGGACGGCCACGGCGGTGTCGCCCAGCATGGTCTCGGCCCGGGTGGTGGCGACGACGATCGAGTCGTCGCCCTCGCCGTAGCGGATCGAGACCAGCTCGCCCGGCACCTCCTCGTGCTCGACCTCGATGTCGGACAGCGCGGTGAGGCAGCGCGGGCACCAGTTGATGATGCGCTCGGCGCGGTAGATCAGGCCGTCGTCGAAGAGCCGCTTGAAGATGGTCTGGACGGCCTGGGACAGGCCCTCGTCCATGGTGAAGCGCTCACGCGACCAGTCCACGCCGTCGCCGAGGCGGCGCATCTGGCCGAGGATCCGGCCGCCGTAGTTCTTCTTCCACTCCCAGACCTTCTCGACGAAGGCCTCGCGGCCCAGGTCGTGCCGGGACAGGCCGGCCTCGGCGAGCTGCTGCTCGACCTTGTTCTGGGTGGCGATGCCGGCGTGGTCCATGCCGGGCAGCCAGAGCGTCTCGAAGCCCTGCATGCGCTTGCGGCGGGTCAGCGCGTCCATCAGCGTGTGCTGGAAGGCGTGGCCCAGGTGCAGCGCGCCGGTGACGTTCGGCGGCGGGATGACGATGGTGTACGGCGGCTTGTCGCTCTTCGCGTCCGCCGTGAAGTACCCACGCTCCACCCAGCGCTCGTACAGCTCGCCCTCTACGTCCGCGGGGGTGTAGGTCGTCGGGAGAGTCGCGGCTTCGTCCCCGGCAAAGGTGCTCACGGGGCGCTGGTTCGTCGTGTCGGTCACGACGCACAGTTTACGTAACCAGGGGGGCTGGTCACGAACCGCTTTCGGTCCGGGGGCCCGCCCCGCCCGGACGGGCCCCTGCCGGGCGCCGTGCGGTAGCGTGCGCGAACACTCGTCCGGTTCATTGGGCCGGACGGGCAGGGATCGACTCCACACCGAGACAGGCCGCGGGCGCGGCGGGGGAGCACAGACTCACATGTACGGCCAGGGACAGCAGTATCCGCAGGGCCAGCCGCAGCCGTACGGGGGCCAGCCGCCGTACGGCCAGCCGCCCCAGCAGCCCTACGGCGCCCCGCAGCCCCCCTACGGCCAGCCCCAGCAGCCCCAGTACGGCGCGCCCCAGCCCCAGTACGGCGCGCCGCCCCAGCAGCCCTACGGTGTGCCGCCGCAGGCGCCGTACGGGCAGCCCGGCTACCCGGTCGCGCCGCCGCCGAAGGGCAAGGGCGGCCTGGTCATCGGCCTGGTGATCGGCGCGCTGGTGCTGGGCGGCGGCGGTTTCGCCGCCTGGAAGTACCTCGGCGGCAGCGACGCGGGCGGCAGCTACAAGATCTCCACCCCGCAGAGCCTCCCGGACGGCTACACCCAGAAGTCGGCCAAGGAGGAGGCGGTCGACCCGTCCAAGTCCGACGCGAAGGACGCCGAGAAGTACGGCAGCAACCTGACCGTCGTCGTCGCGAGCTACAGCAAGAGCGCCGACCCGACGGACGGTCTCTCGGTGGCCGGCCTGTACGGGACGATCAACAACCCCGACCAGATCATCGAGGAGTCCAAGAAGGGCGGGGAGGGGCTCACCTGGGCCTCGCCGCTGACGGACTTCCCGGCCCAGGACAGCCACAGTTCCTCGGGCCGGCTCGCCTGCGGCGTCTACTCGATGCTGTCCGGCAAGACCCAGTCCACGGTCTGCATCTGGGCCGACAAGTCGACCTACGCCCGCGTGACCTTCACCAAGGTCAGCCTGAGCGGGGGCGGCAAGTCGGCGCTCACCCCGGCCCAGGCCGCCGAGAGCACCCGGGAGATCCGGGACGCCATGAAGGTCACCAAGTAGCGCCCGCCGTCATGCGAAGGGGCCCCGCACCGGATCGGATCCGGTGCGGGGCCCCTTCGTATGACGTCGTCTGACGGCGCGTGACTCCGTGCGGGTCCGCGTGACCGCCGTCGAGTCAGGCGCTCTTGTCGCGGCGCTCGCGCTTGATCATGTCGCGCGGGACCAGGGTGGGGATGGCGTGCTTGGACACCACGTCTCCGGTGACCACCACGCGGGCGACGTCCTGACGCGAGGGGACCTCGTACATCACGGACATCAGCACCTCCTCCATGATGGCCCGCAGCCCGCGCGCGCCGGTGCCGCGCAGGATCGCCTGGTCGGCGATCGCCTCCAGCGCGTCCCGGGAGAACTCCAGCTCCACGCCGTCCAGTTCGAAGAGCTTGCGGTACTGCTTGACCAGCGCGTTCCGCGGCTCGGTGAGGATCTGCAGCAGCGCCTCGCGGTCCAGGTTGTGCACGCTGGTGATGACCGGCAGACGACCGATGAACTCGGGGATCATGCCGAACTTCACCAGGTCCTCGGGCATCACCTGGCGGAAGTGGTCGCTGGCGTCCGCCTCCCGCTTGGAGCGGATGTTGGCGCCGAAGCCGATGCCCTTGGCACCCGCGCGGCCCTCGATGATCCGCTCCAGGCCGGCGAACGCCCCGCCGACGATGAACAGCACGTTGGTGGTGTCGATCTGGATGAACTCCTGGTGCGGGTGCTTTCGCCCGCCCTGCGGCGGCACCGACGCGGTGGTGCCCTCCAGGATCTTCAGCAGGGCCTGCTGCACGCCCTCGCCGGAGACGTCCCGGGTGATCGACGGGTTCTCGCTCTTGCGGGCGACCTTGTCGATCTCGTCGATGTAGATGATCCCGGTCTCGGCCTTCTTGACGTCGTAGTCGGCCGCCTGGATCAGCTTGAGCAGGATGTTCTCGACGTCCTCGCCGACGTAGCCGGCCTCGGTCAGCGCGGTGGCGTCGGCGATCGCGAACGGCACGTTGAGCATCCGGGCCAGGGTCTGCGCCAGCAGCGTCTTGCCCGAGCCGGTGGGGCCCAGCAGCAGGATGTTGGACTTGGCCAGCTCGATGGCGTCCTCGCGGCCGTTGCCCCCGCTGCGGCCCGCCTCGCCTGCCTGGACGCGCTTGTAGTGGTTGTAGACGGCCACCGACAGCGACTTCTTGGCGAGGTCCTGGCCGACCACGTACTGGTCGAGGAACTCGTAGATCTCGCGGGGCTTCGGGAGCTCCTCGAAGCGGACCTCGGAGGTCTCGGCGAGTTCCTCCTCGATGATCTCGTTGCACAGGTCGATGCACTCGTCGCAGATGTACACGCCTGGGCCGGCGATCAGCTTCTTCACCTGCTTCTGCGACTTACCGCAGAACGAGCACTTGAGCAGGTCGCCACCGTCTCCGATGCGTGCCACGAGGTGCTTCCCCTTCGCCAGGGGCCCCGCAGGGGTTCCGGGGCCTGGTGCTGTGGACCGTCAACGCCGACGGCGCTCGGTCTCGCTATCCGACGGTACTCTGCCGGGCCCGTGATTCCGTCCTCTTCGCCAGGTCTGCCCTACGCCCTGGGCGAATTGATACCGAACAGATGCCGTGGCACGGACCCGCCCCGACGGCCGCTCCCCGCCCGCCGGACGGCGGGGAGGAGGGAGCCGGCCTCAGGAGGTCAGCGAGGTCTTGCGGGTGGAGATGATCTGGTCGATCAGGCCGTACTCCAGGGCCTCCTCGGCGGTGAGGATCTTGTCGCGCTCGATGTCCTCGCGCACCTGCTCCACCGGCTTGTTGGAGTGCTTGGAGAGCATCTCCTCCAGCTGCTCGCGCATCCGGAAGATCTCCTTGGCCTGGATCTCCAGGTCGGACACCTGGCCGCGGCCGGTCTCGGTGTACGGCTGGTGGATCAGGATCCGGGCGTTCGGCAGCGCCATCCGCTTGCCGGGGGTGCCGGCGGCGAGCAGCACGGCCGCGGCGGAGGCCGCCTGGCCCATGCAGACCGTGGTGATGTCCGGCTTCACGTACTGCATGGTGTCGTAGATGGCCGTGAGGGCCGTGAACGAGCCGCCGGGCGAGTTGATGTACATCTGGATCTCGCGGTCCGGGTCCATCGACTCCAGGCACAGCAGCTGCGCCATGATGTCGTTCGCCGAGACGTCGTCGACCTGCGAGCCGAGGAAGATGATGCGCTCCTCGAACAGCTTGGCGTACGGGTCGTACTCGCGGATGCCCTGCGTGGTGCGCTCGACGAAGCGCGGGACGATGTAGCGGCCCTCGGCGCGCATGTCCTCGACGCGGGCCTGGGCGGCCGACAGGCTGGGGATGTTCATGGGGGTTCTTGTCCTCCGGGGCGTTGGGGCTGTGGTCTCGTGGGCCGGGCCGAGGCTCAGGCGCCCGTGCCGCCGCCGCCGGGGACGTCCGCGGCGCTGTGCATGATCGCGTCGATCAGGCCGTACTCCAGGGCCTCCTCCGGCGTGAACCAGCGGTCGCGGTCGGAGTCCTTGGTGATCTGCTCGAAGGACTGGCCGCTGTGGAAGGCGATCAGCTCGGACATCCGCTTCTTGGTGCGCAGGAGCTGCTCGGCCTGGATGCGGATGTCGGTGGCGGAGCCGCCGAGGCCCGCGGAGGGCTGGTGCATCAGGATGTTGGCGTTCGGCAGCGAGAAGCGCTTGCCCTTGGCGCCGGCGGTCAGCAGGAACTGGCCCATCGAGGCGGCCATGCCCATCGCGATGGTGACGACGTCGTTCTTGATGTACTGCATGGTGTCGTAGATCGCCATGCCGGCCGAGATCGAGCCGCCGGGGGAGTTGATGTAGAGGAAGATGTCCTTGTCCGGGTCCGCGGCCAGCAGCAGCAGCTGCGCGGTGATCTTGTTCGCGATGTCGTCGTCGACCTGCTGGCCGAGGAAGATGATCCGCTCGTTGAGCAGCCGGTTGTAGACCTGGTCGCCAAGGCCGCCGAGCACGTCGCCGGAGGCGGCGTGCGGCGCCATCAAGCCAGGCATCTGCATCTGCGGGAACGTCACTTAGCCACCTGCTCAGTCGGTTTCGACGGTCGATCCACGGCCGTCACGATGTCGCACAGCTTTCGGCTACCACGTCGTGACAGCCGCTGTCCAAGGACCCTAACGCGCAGGCCCGGCCGCAGAATCCCTCACGCAGAACTGTTCGCTGTGAGCGCAGGGTCGCGGCGCCCGGAGACGGGACGACGACGGGCCCGGACACCTTGCGGCGTCCGGGCCCGTTGCGTGCCTCAGGGGGTTACCGGGGCTCAGGCCTCGGTCTTCTCCTCGGCGGCCTCGGCGGCCTCGACGGCGGCGGCCTCAACGGTCTCGGCCGTCTCGTCCTCATCGTCGAAGTTGACCTCGTTGCCCTCGGTGTCGACGACCTTGGCGGCCTCGACCACGGTGGCCAGCGCCTTGCCGCGGGCGACCTCGCCGACCAGCAGCGGCACCTGGCCACCCTGGACGACCTGCTGCGCGAACTGGTCCGGGGTGAGGCCCGAGCCGGCGGCGCGGCGGATGAGGTGCTCGGTCAGCTCCTCCTGGTTAACACCCAGCTCCTCGTCGGCGACGATCTGGTCCAGGACGAACTGGGTCTTGATGCCCTTCTTCGCCTGGTCCTCGATCTCCGCGTCCCACTCCTCGCGGGTCTTGCCCTGGGTCTCCAGGTAGGCGTCGATGTTCAGACCCATCGGCTCCAGCTGGTGGTGCTCGACGTTGTGCTTGCGGGTCTCGACCTCGTCCTTGAGGAGCTTCTCGGGGTACTCGATGTCAACCAGCGCGAGGAGGGCGTCCAGCACCTTCTCCTGGGCCTGGGTGGCCTGGTCGTACTCCTTCATGCGCTCCAGGCGCTTGCGGGAGTCGGCGCGCAGGTCCTCCAGGGTGTCGAACTCGCTCGCGAGCTGGGCGAACTCGTCGTCCAGCTCCGGCAGCTCCTTCTCCTGGACGGCGGTGACGGTGACGGTGACCTCGGAGGTCTTGCCCGCCTGGGTGCCACCCTTGAGCTCGGTCTCGAAGGTCTTGACCTCGCCGGCCGACAGGCCGACGACGGCCTCGTCGATGCCGTCGATCAGACGGCCCGAGCCGATCTCGTAGCTCACGCCGGTGGCGGTGCCGTCCTCCGGCACCTCACCGTCGACCTTGGCCTCCAGGTCCACGACGACGATGTCGCCGGCGGCCGCGGCGCGCTCGACGTCCTTGACGGACGAGAAGCGCTCGCGCAGCTGCTCCAGCGACTTGTCGACGTCCTCGTCGGTGACGACGATCGGGTCGACGGTCACCTCGATGGAGGAGAACTCCGGCAGGGTGATCTCGGGACGGATGTCCACCTCGGCGGTGAACTTCAGGTCACCGCCATCGGCGATGGTCTCGACACCCTCGATGTTCGTGATGTCGGGCTGGCCGAGGACCTCGATCTTGCCCTCGTCGACGGCCTGCGTGTAGAAGCGCGGCAGGGCGTCGTTGACAGCCTCCTCCAGCACGGCGCCACGGCCGAAGCGCTGGTCGATGACGCGAGCCGGGATCTTGCCCTTGCGGAAGCCCGGAACCGTGACCTGCTGGTTGATCTTCTTGTACGCCGCGTCGAGGCTGGGCTTGAGCTCCTCGAAGGGCACCTCGACGGTGAGTCGAACCCGGGTCGGGTTCAGAGTCTCGACGGCGCTCTTCACGGTTAGGTCTCCTAGGGGCTTGCGGTCAGGTTGTCTCCGCCCGGCCCCGCCGCCCGGCCGGAGCCGTACGAGTGGGTCGGACGAGACGGGCGATGGGCGGTTGGAGCTGCATCTCCCGTGGGGTGGACGGTGAGCTTGACTCCTCGCCCTCGTGCGGTCGACCTGGGTTGACACCGCAGGGACTACCGCCAGCGCCCCATCCTACCGGTACCACGAAAGGCGGACGCCAGGCGCAACCGTACCCCCAACAGAACAGGGCCCCGCCCCGGTGGGCGAGACCCTGCCGCACTGTCGGGGTGACCGGATTCGAACCGACGGCCTTCCGCTCCCAAAGCGGACGCGCTACCAAACTGCGCCACACCCCGTGGTGCCGAGAGGAAGCGTACACGCCGGGCCTGTTCGGCTCACCGACCATTGCGCGCGGGCGCGGGGCGGGCGCGGAGGAGGGGTGCGCGGAAACGCGGTGTGCACACGGGCCGCCGGACCAGGTAGGCTGTCCCCCGAACTTCCGGCCGGTCACGGCTGGGGGATCGTGCGGGCGTAGCTCAATGGTAGAGCCCTAGTCTTCCAAACTAGTCACGCGAGTTCGATTCTCGTCGCCCGCTCTTTCGTCCGGCCCCGGCACGCGCTCAGCGTGCCGGGGCCGGCTGCGTTTCCGGGGATTTCCGGAGTTTTCCGGGGATTTCCGGGTTCCGGGCGCCCCGGGGCTACCTGGGCACCCCGGGGCGCCCCGGGCCCGGCTCAGAGCCCGAGCCTGGCGGCCCGGGCGGCGGCCCGGGCGAGCAGCAGGTGGATGTCGCCCTCCCGGGTGCCCGGGCGGTCGTTGAACTCGTCCGGGGAGCGCGCCGGGCGGCCGGTGCCGTGCAGCACCTCCATCAGCTGCACCCGTCCGGTGCGGACGGTGGCCGGGGTGCCGTAGCCGTACGCCAGCACGGCGGCCTGGGCGCCGAGCAGGCAGACCCGGCCGGCCTGGTCCCACATCGCGCCCTGCAGCCAGCCGTGGGCGCCGATGTAGCGCGAGGCGAGCCGGAGGTGGTCGGCCGCGCTGACCGGGACGGGGCGGGCCGGGCGGCGCAGCGCCCGGTCGAGCAGGGTGGCCCGGGGCTCGGGGTGGCCGGCCTGCCAGGGGCGCGGGGTGCTGCCGTACGGGCAGACGTAGGGCCCGGGGGTGCGGGCGGGGGCGGGCAGCGAGGCGAGGTAGGCCTCGATCTCGGCGACCAGGCCCGAGACCTCCGGGCGGACCGGCAGCGGCCGGGCCGACAGCGGAGGGGGCGGCGGGGCGGTGGTGCGGGGCATGCGGGTCCTCCGGGCGGACGGCCTTCAGGTTCCGCTGCCCAAAGTGGTGCATTCAGGACATTTCCGCGACCGGAGGGCCGGGATGCCCGGATGGTTTCCCGCTTGGGTGCCGGGCCGATAGCCTCGGCGGCGTTCGAGCGCAGTTCGAGCGCGGGCCCCGCCGCCGCGCTCCCCACGTGGAGGAGTCCCGGTGCATCCGCAGGAGCGACTGGCCGTCATACAGCGCTGCGTGGTCCGGGAGATGGCACGGCTGGGCCAGGTGTTCCGCCCGGACGGCGACGTGGTGCGCGGCCCGGGGACCACGGCGGTGGCGGTGCGCGACCACCCCGGCGACGACGGCGCCGGTCACGTCGACCTCGGCTTCGTGCTCCGGCTCGGCCGGGCGGACGCTCCGGTGGTGTGGGACTGCGCGGCCGGCCTCGGGAAGACCGAGGAGGAGAAGCTCGCCAACGCGGTGAAGATGTGGGCGACCACCACCGCCTCGGTGCTGGTGGAGCTCGCGGAGGGCCGCGGGGTGCACGCCGACCACGCGGACCTGCCCGAACTCCCGGGCTGGCGCGCCGTCCAGGGGCCCGCGGCGGTGTTCGGCTTCGGCAACGAGCGGCTGGCGGGCTGGCTCGCCGAGAACCGGGTGCTGCCGGCGCTGCTGCCCGCGCTGCGACCGGAGTTGACGGGGCCCGGACCGGTCGGGGTGAAGCTCTTCCTGGGCGGGAAGGCGGGGGACGACGTCGCCGAGGTCCGGGTGGGCGGCGAGGTCTCGGAGGCGGCTTCGGCGGCACTGCGCGCGCTGGACTGGCCGCGCGGCGAACGGCTGTGCTGGGCACGGCTGTTCGTCCTGCTGACGGCCGATCGGGCAACGCCGGAGGAGGGCGCGCCGACGGGTGCCCAGGCACCCGCGCCGATGCGCCTCCCGGCCCCGGCGGCGGCACGCCCCCGGGGACTGTTCGCTCGCTGGCGGGAGGCCAGACGGGCCGGCCGGTGACCCCTGGCCGGGGGCGCGGACGGCCCGGCCGGTTCAGCCTCCGGTGATGCTGGAGATGCTGTGCGCCAGGTTGGCCAGCAAGGAGTTGATCGAGGTCGCGACCGTGGTCTCGTGCAGCATGAAGCCGAACAGGGCGGCGACGATCGCCTGCGGGATCTTCAGCTGCTTGTTGCGGATGAAGATGATGCACAGGATCGCGAACAGGACCAGCGCGGAGACGGAGAGTGCCACCCGGACTCACTTCCTCGTTTTCATAGCGGGGTGCCACCACCCGGCGACACCAGCGAAAGCCGGACCCCGGCGACTCCGACGGTCCCGAGGCGGAATCGCGGACCGTCCGACACACCGCCGGTGAGGGAGCCCACGGTCGACCGCTGTCTGTCGTGCCGCACGTGACGCCCCCTATCCCCCGAATCCTGAACAGTCCCGCCCGGACTCAGTGTGGTCGACCGTGCCGATTGCGTAAAGGTCTGACAGTCAGCCCAACGCCGATATCCTGCGATGCGAGACGAGTTTCCGCCGACCGGGACGATAGCCGAGCCGCACTGACGAATCGTCGGCGGGGCCGGGCTGAGCGGCCGGGAAGCGGTCGGGGCCGGGGAACGGAAGCCGCTGGTCCGGTCAGTCGACGGGCCGTCCGATTTGGCCGAAGATCAGCTGCCAGGCTTGACAGTTGGTGCCTGCGGCATGTGCCGGACGGGCCACCCGCCGGACGGCCGCCGGCCGGGCCGGTCACGGCCCGCATCGCGTCCGGCGCCGCACGCCCGGTCGCGTGCGCTCGCGCCCGCCACCACGGCGGTCCCGCGCGGTCCCGCACGGCCGACTCCCGCGCAGCCGCGCCCGGTCGGGCCCGGTCAGGCCTGGTCCCCGGTCCGGCTCGGCCGGGCTCAGTCGCGCCAGAGCAGCAGCACCGCGCGGTCGTCGTTGATGTCCCGGGCCACCGTCTCGATCAGCGCCGCCGCGGCCCCCGCGCCCGCGCCCCCGCCGGGCACCAGCCGGTCCGCCTCGCCCATCAGCCGGTCCATGCCCTCCGTGAGGTCCCGTCCGGGGGCCTCCACCATGCCGTCGGTGCACAGCATCAGGACGTCGCCCCGGTTCAGCCGGCCGCGCACGCCCTCGAACTTGGCGCCGTCGTAGATCCCCAGCAGCGGGCCCTCGGCCTCCTTGACCTCCCAGCGGCCGGCGCCCGCGAGGCGCTGCATGCCCGGCAGGTGCCCGGCCGACAGCAGCTCGTACTCGCCGGTGTCCAGGTCCAGCACCAGGTGGACGGCGGTGGCGAAGCCCTCCTCCCAGGACTGGCGCAGCAGGTAGCCGTTGGCGGCGGGCAGGAAGTCGTGCGCGGGCAGCGAGCCGACCAGGCCGCCGAAGGCGCCGGAGAGCAGCAGCGCGCGGGAGCCGGCGTCCATGCCCTTGCCGGAGACGTCCGCGAGGACCACCTCCAGCAGCCGCTGGGCGGGACCGGTCCGGGCGGCGACCACGAAGTCGCCGGAGAAGGACTGCCCGCCGGCCGGGCGCAGCGCCATGTCCGCGTGCCAGCCCTCCGGCAGCGCGGGCACCCGGCTCTGCACCCGCAGGCGCTCGCGCAGGTCGAAGAGCATGGTGGAGCCGCCCCACCAGGGCACGCCCACCCGGGCCCGGAACTGGGCCAGCAGCAGGCCGCCCACCCCGGCGGCGCCGACCACCAGGGCCGCGCCCGGGGTCACGCCGTAGAGGTAGGCCTCCGGGTTGTCGCTGGCGACCCGCTGTCCGGTGTGGATCACGGACTCGGCGGACAGGCCGAGCGCGGCCAGCGCGTAGAGCACCACCAGGCTGCCGGGGCGCAGCAGCAGCGCGCCGGCCAGGATCGGCAGGACCAGGGAGGTGGGCGGGGCCCAGTCGGGCAGCCAGATGTTCAGCAGGATCAGCAGCGGCACCAGCAGGGCGAGGGCGCAGAGCACCGGCCAGTCGGCGGCGCCGCCGCGGAAGTAGTCCACCCCGGCCGTGCGCAGCCTTCGGCGGACCCGGCGGAGCCTCTTGCGCAACCGGGCCGTCACGGGGTCGGACGCCGGGGCGGCGCCGGGCCTCGTCGCAGTCGTCTGGGGCGGTGAGCCCGGCGGTCTGCCAGCCATGGGGACCGACCCTATCCACGGGTACGGCCCGGCGTCGACGGCTCGGACGCGGGCGGGGGCGCCGGGGTGCGGGGCGCTCGGCGGGTTTCGGCCGATCGGGGCGTTCGCGGGCACGTCGTCAGGAGGCGTGCGCCGGTTGGGCGTACGGGCCGGGCGGGGCGGCGTACACGCCCCGCGTGCGGTGATGCCCGCGCGCCGGGGCCTGTGGCCGATCCCACAGGGCGGGCGGGGCCGTGCGGGGTGTCCGGGGCCGTACGGGGTGTCCGGGGACGGCGGCGGCCGGCCGCACGCGAGCGTGCGACCGGCCGTGGGTGAGGGTGGGTGGCGGGATCAGCCCTGGGGGTGGTGGGCCGGGATCGGCGGGAGTTCGCCGGTGGTCTCGTACTCGCTGAGCATCTCGATCCGGCGGGTGTGCCGGGGCTCGCCGCTGTACGGGGTGGCGAGGAAGACCTCGACGAACTTGGTGGCCTCCTCCTCCGTGTGCATCCGGCCGCCGATGGAGATCACGTTGGCGTTGTTGTGCTGACGGCCGAGCTCGGCGGTCTGCGTGCTCCAGGCCAGTGCGGCCCGGACGCCCTTGACCTTGTTGGCGGCGATCGCCTCGCCGTTGCCCGAGCCGCCGATCACGATGCCCAGCGCCTCCGGGTCGGCGGCGGTGCGCTCGGCGGCGCGCAGGCAGAACGGCGGGTAGTCGTCCTCGGCGTCGTAGATGTGCGGCCCGCAGTCGACCGGCTCGTGGCCGGCCTCCTTCAGCCACTCCACGAGGTGGTTCTTGAGTTCGTATCCGGCATGGTCGGAGCCCAGGTACACGCGCATGCCATGAGTGTGGCATGCGGGTGCGCCCGGGCCCGACAACGGGGGCCGGGGTTCGGGGCCGGGGTCGGCTAGCGTCGGCCGAGGAGCTTCCAGGCCAGCGGCAGGGCGCCGGCCGCGAAGGCGGCCTTGAGGGCGTCGCCGACCAGGTACGGGTAGAGGCCGAGTTCGGCGGCGCGGGCGAGCGGCACGTGCAGCGAGAGGGCCAGGTACGGGACGCCGACGGCGTAGATGGCGAGGCTGCCCAGGACCATGGTGACGGCGGTGTTCACCGGGCTGCGGTCGGCGCCGCGGCGGGCCAGCGCGCCGGTCAGGGCCGCGGCGAGGACGAAGCCGAGCACGTAGCCGAACGAGGGCATCGCCCAGCCGGAGGTGCCCTCGGCGAACCAGGGCAGGCCCGCCATGCCGGCGAGCAGGTAGAGGGCGAGCGAGGCGACGCCGCGGCGGGCGCCGAGCGCGGTGCCGACCAGCAGGGCGGCGAAGGTCTGGCCGGTGACCGGCACCGGCGAACCGGGGATGTCGACCGACAGCTGGGCGGCCGCGCCGGTCAGCGCGGCGCCGCCGGCCACCAGGGCCAGGTCGCGGACCTGGGCGCCGAGGCGGGTGGACGCGGCGGGCAGCAGGTCGGCCAGGACGGCGCGGCGCGGTATCGGGGTGGTGGCAGTGGCCATCGGGGGCTCCTCGTGGGGGTCCAGGTGAGTGAACACCTGTGAACCTACGCGGTGATCCACCGCCCGACCTGCACGGTTTCGGACAAAGCACCGCCCTCGGCCGTTGTCGGAACCGTCCGGGAACGACACAGGGTTGCCCTGGCGTCACCCTGTGTCGCGGGGCGGTCCGCAATGTGGGCCCGGACCGGACATTCTTGGCATGAACAGAGGTGTCCCCGGATATTGGACAGCTCATGCCGCATACCGCACAGTCTGGATCCACCCCTATGGCCCCCACCTCCGCGCCCCCGGCGTCCGGGACCACCGACGCCACTCCCCCGGCACCCGGCGGCCAGCAGCTCTCGCACGGGCTGAAGCAGCGCCACCTGTCGATGATCGCCCTCGGCGGCGTGATCGGCGCGGGCCTCTTCGTCGGCTCCGGCGCGGGCATCGCGGCCGCGGGGCCGGCGATCATCCTGGCCTTCGTGCTCTCCGGCCTGCTGGTCATGCTGATCATGCGGATGCTCGGCGAGATGTCCGCGGCCCGCCCCGCCTCCGGCTCGTTCTCGGTGCACGCCGAGAAGGAGATCGGCCCCTGGGCCGGCATCACCGCGGGCTGGATGTACTGGGTGATGCTCTGCTGTGGCGTCGCCGCCGAGGCCACCGCCGCCGGGAAGATCGTCAACGGCTGGGTGCCGGGCGTCTCCTCCTGGGTGTGGGTCGCCCTGTTCATGGTCTTCTTCTGCGCCAGCAACCTCACCGCGGTGAAGAACTTCGGCGAGTTCGAGTTCTGGTTCGCCACCGTCAAGGTCGCCGCGATCATCGCCTTCCTGGTCCTCGGCGGGCTCGGCATCGCCGGGGTGATCGGCCCCGGCGCCCCCGGCACGGCCAACCTCACCGGCCACGGCGGCTTCCTGCCCACCGGTGTCAGCGGGCTGATCGTCGGCCTGCTCGCCTCCGTCTTCGCCTACGGCGGCCTGGAGACCGTGACCATCGCCGCCGCCGAGTCCGACGACCCCAAGAAGAACGTCGCCAACGCCGTGCGCACCGCGGTGTGGCGGATCGCGATCTTCTACATCGGCTCGATGGCGCTGGTGGTCACCCTGGTCTCCTGGAAGGACCCGGCGGTCGTCGCCGACGGCCCGTACGTCACCGTGCTGCGCCACCTCGGGGTGCCCGGCGCCGGGACGATCATGCAGGTCGTGGTGCTGATCGCGCTGCTGTCCGCGATGAACGCCAACATCTACGGCGCCTCCCGGATGGCGTACTCGCTGGTCGGCCGCGGCCAGGGCCCCAAGGCGCTGGCCAAGGTCAGCGGCGGGGTGCCGCGCCGGGCCGTGCTGGCCTCCTGCCTGTTCGGCTTCGGCGCCGTGCTGGCCTCGAAGTTCTGGCCGGACACCGTGTTCACCTGGCTGATGAACACCACCGGTGTGGCGATCCTGGTGGTCTGGCTGTTCATCTGCGCGGTCCAGCTGCGGATGCGCCGCCGGCTGGAGCGCGAGGCGCCCGAGCTGCTCACCGTCAAGATGTGGGGCTACCCGTACCTGACCTGGGTCGCAATGGCCGGCGTGGCCGGCATCCTCGCGCTGATGACCACCACCGAGGGCAACCGGCAGCAGTTGTACGCGGCCGGGGTGCTGGTCGCGGTGCTGGTCACCGTCGGCCTGCTCAAGCAGCGCCGGGACGCCGCCGCCGGCTGAGTCCCCGCACGCGAAGGGGCCCGGTACCGCGAGCGGTACCGGGCCCCTTCGCGTCGCCCTGCCGGGCGCCGGGACTACTCGAAGGACGGACCGTCCGTCCGGGTGCGCTTGATCTCGTAGAAGCCGGGGGTGGAGGCCACCAGCAGGGTGCCGTCCCACAGCCGGGCCGCGGCCTCGCCCTTCGGCGCCGGGGTGACGACCGGGCCGAAGAAGGCGACCCGCTCGCCGTCCACGCCCTCGACCGCGATCACCGGGGTGCCGACGTCCTCGCCGACCAGGGTGATGCCCTCCTTGTGGGAGGCGCGCAGGGCCTCGTCGTGGGCGTCCGTGCCGGCCGCGTCCGCCAGCTCCGCGGGCAGCCCCGCCGCCACCAGGGCGGCGGTTATGGTCTCCCGGTTCTGCGGCAGGCCCTGGTTGTGGAAGCGCAGGCCCAGCTCCGTGTAGAGCCGGCCCAGCACCTCCTCGCCGTGCTGCTCGGCGGCGGCGACGCACACCCGCACCGCGCCCCAGGCGTTGTCCAGCAGCTCGCGGTACTTCTCCGGGAGGTCCCGGTGCTCGTTCAGCACCGACAGGCTCATCACGTGCCAGCGCACGTCGACCGGGCGCAGCTGCTGAACCTCGATCAGCCAGCGGGAGGTCATCCACGCCCAGGGGCAGGCCGGGTCGAACCAGAAGTCGGCGGTCTTGCGCTCAGTGCCAGTGGTCACTGCGTGTCGTCCTTCGTGAGGTGATCCGGGGCAGGGGGGAATTCCACCCCCGAGCCCCAACACCCGCCCGGCACCGCTGATTCCGGAGGAGACGCGTCGGTCTGTGCAATGGTACCGGCGGCGAGGGGCGTGACAGGATGGCCCCGGGTGCGCGGCCGACACCGCGCCCCGAGACCGCACCACTCATCCGCGCACCACCGTGCGAGCCGGACAAAGGAGTACCGCCGTGCCGGGCAAGAACCTCAGCCGCGACGAAGCCCGACAGCGGGCCAGCATCCTGGCCGTGGACGGCTACCGGGTCCGGTTGAACGTGACCTCGGCCCCCGACCCGGCGGCCGCCACGTTCCGCTCCACCACCACGATCGCCTTCCGCTGCTCCCAGCCCGGCGCCGACACCTTCCTCGACCTGCTCGCCCCGGCCGTCCGCTCGGTCACCCTCAACGGCCGCGCCCTCGACCCGGCCGCCGCCTACGACGGCGCCCGGGTGCACGTCGACGGCCTGGCCGCCGAGAACGTGCTGACCGTCGAGGCGGACTGCGCCTACAGCCGCACCGGCGAGGGCCTGCACCGCTTCGTCGACCCGGCGGACGGCGAGACCTACCTCTACACCCACTTCGAGCCGGCCGACGCCCGCCGGGTCTTCGCGACCTTCGAGCAGCCCGACCTGAAGGCCCCGTTCACCTTCACCGTGACCGCCCCGGCCGCCTGGGACGTGTGGTCCAACGCCCCGCACGAGGACGTCACCGCGCAGGACGGCGCCCGCACCTGGGAGTTCGCGCCGACCAAGCCGATCTCCACCTACCTCACCGCCGTCGTCGCCGGCCCGTACCACGTCGCCCGCGACCACTACAGCCGCGAACTCGCCGACGGCAGCACCCTGGAGATCCCGCTCTCCGCGATGTGCCGCAAGTCGCTCGCCCCGCACTTCGACGCGGACGAGATCCTCGGCGTCACCAAGCTCGGGCTGGACTTCTTCCACGAGGCCTTCGACTACCCGTACCCCTTCGGCAAGTACGACCAGGCCTTCGTCCCCGAGTACAACATCGGCGCCATGGAGAACCCCGGCTGCGTCACCTTCCGCGAGGACTTCGTCTTCCGCTCGAAGGTCACCGACGCCGCCTACGAGAACCGGGCGAACGTCATCCTGCACGAGATGGCGCACATGTGGTTCGGCGACCTGGTCACCATGCGCTGGTGGGACGACCTGTGGCTGAAGGAGTCCTTCGCCGACTTCATGGGCTCCTACGGCCTGATCGGCGCCCGCACCCGCTACTCCTCCGCCTGGGTCACCTTCGCCAACCAGCGCAAGGCCTGGGCGTACCGGCAGGACCAGTTCCCCACCACGCACCCGATCACCGCGGACATCCGCGACCTCGAGGACGCCAAGCTCAACTTCGACGGCATCACCTACGCCAAGGGCGCCTCCGTCCTCAAGCAGCTGGTGGCGTACGCCGGTTCGGAGGCCTTCTTCGAAGGCGCCCGCCGCTACTTCAAGCGCCACGCCTTCGGCAACACCGAGCTCACCGACCTGCTGGACATCCTGGAGGAGACCAGCGGCCGCGACCTCAAGACCTGGGCCGCCGCCTGGCTGCAGACCGCCGGCGTCAACGCGCTCACCCCGCAGGTCACCACCGACGCCGAGGGCCGGATCACCGAGCTGGCCGTCCTCCAGGACGGCGATGTGCTGCGCCCGCACCGGATCGCGATCGGCCTGTACGACCGGGACGCCGACGGCGCCCTGGTGCGCACCGAGCGGATCGAGCTGGACGTCACCGGTGCCCGCACCGTCGTCACCGAGGCGGCCGGCCGCACCCGCCCGGCGCTCGTCCTGCTCAACGACGACGACCTGACCTACTGCAAGATCCGCTTCGACGGGGACTCGCTGGAGACCCTGCGCACCGGCCTCGGCGACATCCGCGACGACCTGGCCCGCGCCCTCGCCTGGTCCGCCGTCTGGAACATCACCCGGGACGGCCTGATGCCGGCCCGCGACTACGTCGCCCTGGTGCTGCGCTTCGCCGGCCAGGAGGGCAACATCGGCGTGCTCCAGTCGCTGCACGCCCAGTCCAAGACCGCCGTCGACTTCTACGCCGACCCGGCCTGGCGCGGCGAGGGCGGCCGGCTGCTCGCCGACGGCGCCCTGCGCGAGCTGCGCGAGGCCGTCCCCGGCAGCGACCACCAGCTGGCCTGGGCCCGCTTCCTGGCCCAGACCGCGGGCGGCGCCGAGCACCTCGGCCTGGTCCGCGGCCTGCTGGCCGGCAGCGCCCGGATCGACGGCCTGGCCGTCGACCAGGAGCTGCGCTGGGCGCTGTGGCTGGCCCTGGCCGCCGCCGGCCAGGCCACCGACGAGGAACTGGCCGCCGAACTGGCCGCCGACAACACCGCCGGCGGCAAGCGCCAGTACACCCAGTGCCTGGCCGCCCGGCCCACCCCGGAGGCCAAGGCCGCCGCCTGGTCGGCCGTGGTCGACTCGGACGAGCTGCCGAACGCCCTGGTCGAGGCCAACATCGCGGGCTTCGCGCTGCCCGCCCACCGCGACCTGACCGCCCTCTACGCGGCCCCGTACTTCAAGCTGCTGGAGAAGGTCTGGGCCGAGCGGACCATCGAGATCGCGATCCGGTTCGTCGGCGGCTTCTTCCCGAGCACCCGGACCGACGAGCAGACCCTGGCCGAGGCCGACGCCTGGCTCGACGGGCACCCGCAGGCCGCTCCGGCGCTGCGCCGCCTGGTGCTGGAGCGCCGGGACGACCTGGCCCGCGCGCTGCGGGCGCAGGCCTGCGACCGGGGCTGAGCCCCGAGGGGCCTCGCTCCCCGTGAGAGCCGAAGGGCCCGCCGTGTACCGTCACGGCGGGCCCTTCGGCGTCAGCCGCGGGCGTCGGCGCTGTGGGCGCCGGCGCTGCGGGCATCGGCGGCGCGGGCGTCAGCCGCGGCGCAGGCCGCGGTCCAGGGCGGCGATCGCGCTGCCCCGGTCGTCGTCGCCGTCCAGCGACCAGACCATCACGCCGCCCAGGTCGTTCCAGCGCGCGTACTGCGCCTTCTGGGTGAGCACCTCGGCGGTGTCGTAGCTGTAGAAGGTGGTGCCGTCGTACTTCCAGGACGCGCCGTGGTCGCGGTCCAGGTAGACCTTGCCCGGCAGCGCGTTGATCTCCCGGTACGAGTGGTCGGGCGCGGAGGCGGTGGCGCTCTGGAACAGGCCGCCGCGCTTGCCGGGGGCGACGCCCGTCCAGCCGTGGCCGTACAGCGGGGCGCCGAGGACGAGCTGCTCGGCGGGCAGGCCGCGCTCCTGGTAGTGCGTGACGGCCGTGTCGGCGCTGCGCCGGCGGGGGTCCGGGTCGGCCGGGTCGGAGTAGAGGTTGGCCTGGTGGTTGGCCGGGCCCTTGCCCTCCCAGGGGCCGTGCAGGTCGTAGGTCATCACGTTGAGCCAGTCCACCGACTCGCTCAGCTGGGGCAGTTCGAGCCGGTCGGCGACGGTCTCGTTGGCGGCCACGGCGGCGGTGAGCAGGTAGTGCTTGCCCTTCTTCCCGCTCAGCGCGTCCAGCTGGTCGCGGAACTCCCGCATCAGCAGGGTGAAGTTGCGCCCGTCCTCGGGGCGGACCACGTTGCCGGCGTCCCCGCCGCCGCCCGGGTACTCCCAGTCGATGTCGATGCCGTCGAAGACGCCCGCGGCCGCGCCCCTGCCGCCTTCCGGGGAGCCGGGCAGGACCGGCACGTCGCCCTTGAGGTAGAGGTCGATGCAGGAGGAGACGAACTTCTTGCGGGCGGCGTCGGTGGCGGCCGCGTCCGAGAAGTACTTGGACCAGCTCCAGCCGCCGAGCGAGATGACCGTGCGCAGCTGCGGGTTCTTCGCCTTGAGCTTGCGCAGCTGGTTGAAGTGGCCCTTCAGCTGCTGGCCGGGGGTGTCGGCCCTGCCGTCCACCGACTCGGCGGCGGAGAAGGCGCGTTGGTAGTCGTTGTGGGCGTCGCCCTGGCCGGATTCGTTGCTCTCGAAGCAGGTGCCGTCGGCGGAGACGTTGCCGAAGGCGTAGTTGATCACGGTGAGCTTGGCCGCCTGGCCGGATTCCTGGACCCGCTTGGCGGAGCTGTCGGCCCCCCACTGGGTGAAGTAGCCGACCCGCTGGCCCTTCAGCTTCGGGCCGTGCCTCCCGTCGTCGGCGTGGGCGGTGGCGGGGGCGGCGAGCAGCGCGGCGACGGTGGCGGCGGCGAGCAGGGCTGAGGCGCGAGTGGGCATACCGGACCTGTTCTCTGAAGCGGCGTCAAATGGTCTGGACCAGATGGGAAAGAGGTTTAGTCCATCTGCCGTTCACCGCACAAGAGGGCGGGCCTGGTCGGCGCAGCATGCAAAAGGGCCGGACCGCGGGTGCGGTCCGGCCCTTCGGCCCCGGGCGGGTGGGTTTCTGCCACCGTGCCCGGTCAGTCGATCAGCGGATCAGCCGATCAGCGAGCGCAGCACGTACTGCAGGATGCCGCCGTTGCGGTAGTAGTCCGCCTCACCGGGGGTGTCGATGCGGACGACCGCGTCGAACTCCTTGGCGGTGCCGTCGGCGCCGACCGCCGTGACCTTGACGGTCTTCGGGGTGCGGCCCTCGTTGAGCTCGGTCACGCCGGTGAAGGAGAAGGTCTCCTCGCCGGTCAGGCCGAGGGAGTCGGCGTTCTCGCCCTCCGGGAACTGCAGCGGCAGGACGCCCATGCCGATCAGGTTCGAGCGGTGGATGCGCTCGTACGACTCGGCGATGACGGCCTTGACGCCCAGCAGCGCGGTGCCCTTGGCGGCCCAGTCGCGGGACGAGCCGGAGCCGTACTCCTTGCCGGCCAGGACGACCAGCGGGACGCCGGCGGCCTGGTAGTTCTGCGAGGCGTCGTAGATGAACGACACCGGCGCCCCCCCGTCACCTTCGGCGGACCGGGTGAAGTCGCGGGTGTAGCCGCCCTCGGTGCCCGGCGCGATCTGGTTGCGCAGGCGGATGTTGGCGAAGGTGCCGCGGATCATCACCTCGTGGTTGCCACGACGGGAACCGTAGGAGTTGAAGTCGCGCTTCTCGACACCGTTGGCGGTCAGGTACTGCGCCGCCGGGGTGCCCGGCTTGATGTTGCCGGCCGGGGAGATGTGGTCGGTGGTGACCGAGTCGCCCAGCTTGGCCAGGACGCGGGCGCCGGCGATGTCGCTGACCGGGCTCGGGGTCTTGGCCATGCCCTCGAAGTACGGGGGCTTGCGGACGTAGGTGGACTCGGCGTCCCACTCGAAGGTGTTGCCGGTCGGGACCGGGAGCGACTGCCAGCGGTGGTCGCCCGCGAAGACGTCCTGGTAGCCCTTGTCGAACATGGCCTCGTCGATGGAGCCGGCGACGGTGTCGGCGACCTCCTGCTCGGTCGGCCAGATGTCGGCGAGGAAGACGTCGTTGCCGTCGGCGTCCTGGCCCAGGGCGTCCCTGGTGATGTCGATGTTCATGTTGCCGGCGAGGGCGTAGGCGACCACCAGCGGCGGGGAGGCCAGGTAGTTCATCTTGACGTCCGGGTTGATCCGGCCCTCGAAGTTGCGGTTGCCGGAGAGCACCGAGACGACCGCCAGGTCGGCCTCGTTGACGGCGGCCGAGACCTCCTCGGGCAGCGGGCCCGAGTTGCCGATGCAGGTGACGCAGCCGTAGCCGACCAGGTTGAAGCCCAGCTTCTCCATGTACGGGAGGAGGCCGGCCTTCTCGTAGTAGTCCATGACGACCTTGGAGCCCGGCGCCAGGGTGGTCTTGACCCACGGCTTGACGGTCAGGCCCTTCTCCACGGCCTTCTTCGCCAGCAGGGCGGCGCCCAGCATGACGGAGGGGTTGGAGGTGTTGGTGCAGGAGGTGATCGAGGCGATCACGACCGCGCCGTTGTCGATCTCGTAGGTCGAGCCGTCGGGGGCGGTGACGGCGGTCGGCTTCGAGGCCTCGGCGGAGTACGTCGGCAGCGCCTCGGCGAACCGCTCGGCGGCCTCGGCCAGGATCACGCGGTCCTGCGGGCGCTTCGGGCCGGAGATCGACGGGACGACGGTGGAGACGTCCAGCTCCAGGTACTCGGAGTAGACCGGCTCGACCGACGGGTCGTGCCAGAGGCCCTGCTCCTTGGCGTACGCCTCGACCAGGGCGAGCTGCTGCGCGTCGCGGCCGGTGAGCTTGAGGTAGTTGATGGTCTCGGCGTCGATCGGGAAGATCGCGCAGGTCGAACCGAACTCCGGCGACATGTTGCCGATGGTGGCGCGGTTGGCCAGCGGGATGGAGCCGATGCCGTCGCCGTAGAACTCGACGAACTTGCCGACCACACCGTGCTTGCGCAGCATCTCGGTGATGGTGAGCACCAGGTCGGTGGCGGTGGTGCCGGCCGGCAGCTCACCGGTCAGCTTGAAGCCGACCACGCGCGGGATCAGCATGGAGACCGGCTGGCCGAGCATGGCCGCCTCGGCCTCGATGCCGCCGACGCCCCAGCCCAGCACGCCCAGGCCGTTGACCATGGTGGTGTGCGAGTCGGTGCCGACGCAGGTGTCCGGGTAGGCCTGGCCGCCGCGGACCATGACCGTGCGGGCCAGGTGCTCGATGTTCACCTGGTGGACGATGCCGGTGCCCGGCGGGACGACCTTGAACTCGTCGAAGGCGGTCTGGCCCCAGCGCAGGAACTGGTAGCGCTCCTTGTTGCGGCCGTACTCGATCTCGACGTTCTGGGTGAACGCGTCCTTGGTGCCGAACTTGTCGGCGATGACCGAGTGGTCGATGACCAGCTCGGCCGGGGCCAGCGGGTTGATCTTGGCCGGGTCGCCGCCCAGCTCCTTGACGGCCTCACGCATGGTGGCGAGGTCGACCACGCACGGCACACCGGTGAAGTCCTGCATGATCACGCGGGCCGGGGTGAACTGGATCTCCTGGCTCGGCTGGGCGTTGTTGTCCCAGTTCCCGAGCGCGCGGATGTGGTCGGCGGTGATGTTCGCGCCGTCCTCCGTGCGGAGCAGGTTCTCCAGCAGCACCTTGAGGCTGTACGGCAGCCGCTCGGAACCCTCGACGGCGGAGAGCTTGAAGATCTCGTACGACTCGTCGCCCACCTGCAGCGAGCTGCGGGCGTCGAAGCTGTTCGCGGACACGACTGACTCCTTCTGGGTGCTTCGTGCGGTATCCGGCCGCCACGCGGTGGTAAGGTCAGCCTTACTTAGGCTTGCCTTGCCCGCATCGCCGGTGAGCGCCTCTCGGCAAGTATCTTGATGTCGAGATATATCGTAAAGGCCAGTTATCTCGATGTCGAGATAAACCATAGTGCATGCCGTGACTCACTGGTCGTCCGGGCCGCGCCGGGTGCATCAGCGCGGTTCCCGTCGCGGTTCCCATCATGGTTCCCCTCGCGCTCCCCGTCGCGGCCGCCCCGGAGTCCCGGCCGGGGGCGGGCCCGGGAAGCGGCCGGGGGCGGACCGGGAAGCGGGGGGCGGCGGCCGTCCCGGTACGGTGACGGGCGAATCGACGCACCGGGACGGACAGGAACCGACTGATGATCGTGGTGGACGCATCCGCGCTGGTACTGGCCCTGGCCGACGAGGGACCGCGCGGGACCGCCGCCCGGGCCGAACTCGCCTCCGACGGCGAATGGCTCGCACCCGAGCACATCGTGGTCGAGGTGATGCAGTCGCTGCGCGGCCTCTACCTCGCCAAGGAACTGACCGCCGAGCGCGTCTCCGAACTCACCGGCGAGCTGGCCGCAGTGGCGATCCGCAAGATCGAGGTGGCACCGCTGCTCGGCCGGATCTGGGAACTCAAGGACAACCTGACCCCGGACGACGCCGCCTACGTCGCGGTCGCCGAACGGTACGGGGCGCCACTGGTCACCGCCGACCTGCGGCTGATGCGGGCCAGCGGGCCGCGCTGCGAGATCCGCGGGATCCGGCGCGACCCGGCCTGAGGACGCGGTCCGAGGACGCGGCCGTCGAGGTGGACGGCGGTGTCCTTACCGGGCCGGCGCCGTTAGCAGGGTGACCGTCGCCCTGCCCCCGGAAGGCCCGACCGATGACCGCTCCGCTCGCCGCCGCCCTGCTGCCGCTGGCCCTGCTCACCCCCGCCGCCTCGCCGGTCTCCGTCGCCGACGCCGACTTCGACCCGGCCACCGCCTTCGTCGCGCCGGCCGCCATCAGCTACGCGGTCGACCTGGTGCCGTACGGCTCGCACGTCCGGGTCGTCACCGACCGCTCGGTGCCCTGGCGGACGGCGCTCACCCTGACGGCGTCCGGACTCGCCCCCGACCACGAGTTCCCGGTCCACCTGCACACCGGGAGCTGCGGGGCCGACCCGGCCTCCTCCGGGCCGCACTACCAGAACGCGGTCGACCCCGCGCAGCCGTCCACCGACCCGGCGTACGCCAACGAGCGCAACGAGCTGCGGCTGGTGCTGCGCACCGACGCCCAGGGCAGGGGCACCGCGACGACCGCGGTGGACTGGCAGCCGCGGCCGGGCGAGGCGCGCTCCCTGGTGCTGCACGCGGGCACCCCGGCCGGCCCGCACGCGGCGGGCGACCGGGTGGCCTGCGTCAAGCTGGAGCACTGACCCGAGGAGCCGGAACCGGGGACGGCGCGGGGCCGGGGGCGAGGGCGGGGACGGCCCAGGAGCGGGCCGCGGTCCCTCAGGAGCCCAGGGTGGCGACCAGGACCGCCTTGATGGTGTGCAGGCGGTTCTCGGCCTGGTCGAACACGATGGAGTGCGGCGACTCGAACAGCTCGTCGGTGCACTCCAGCTCGGTCATGCCGGTCTCCTCGTACATCTGCTGCCCGACCACGGTGCCGAGGTCGTGGAAGGCGGGCAGGCAGTGCAGGAACTTCACGGCCGGGTTGCCGGTGGCCCGGACGGTGTCCATGGAGACCTGGTAGGGCTTGAGCTGCTCGATCCGCTCGGCCCAGACCTCCTTGGGCTCGCCCATCGAGACCCAGACGTCGGTGTAGAGGAAGTCCGCGCCGGCGACGCCCTCGGCCACGTCCTCGGTGAGGGTGATCCGGGCGCCCGTCGACTCGGCCAGGGCCTGCGCCGACTTCTGCACGTCCTCGGTCGGCCAGAGCGAGCGCGGGGCGACGATCCGGATGTCCATGCCGAGCAGGGCGCCGGTGACCAGCAGCGAGTTGCCCATGTTGGAGCGGGCGTCGCCGAGGTAGGCGAGGGCGACGTCGGCGAGCGGCTTGACGGTGTGCTCGGTGACGGTGAGCACGTCGGCCAGCATCTGGGTGGGGTGCCACTCGTCGGTGAGGCCGTTCCAGACCGGGACCCCGGCGTGCGCGGCGAGCTCCTCGACGACCTCCTGGCCGTGGCCCCGGTACTCGATGCCGTCGAACATCCGGCCGAGCACCCGGGCGGTGTCCTTGATGGACTCCTTGTGGCCGATCTGCGAGGCCGCCGGGTCCAGGTAGGTGGTGGTGGCGCCCTGGTCGTGGGCGGCGACCTCGAAGGCGCAGCGGGTGCGCGTGGAGGTCTTCTCGAAGATCAGCGCGATGTTCTTGCCGCGCAGCCGGGGCTGCTCGGTGCCCGCGTACTTCGCCGCCTTGAGCCCGGCGGCGAGGTCCACCAGGAAGCGGAACTCCTGGGGCGTGAAGTCGAGCTCCTTGAGGAAGTGCCTGTTCCGGAGGTTGAAGGCCATGCCGGGCTCCTGGTGTGACGGGATGAGGGGGAAGGCTGGCAAGTATATACGACACTCGGAATTTCTATACAGAAGCCCGGCGGGTGAGGGGAGCCCCCGTCGGGACTCCCCTCCGCCGTGGTCCGGCCCTGGCGGTGCTCCGGGGCCGGGCGGAGCACCCCGAGGCCGGAGCACCCCGAGGCCGGAGCGCCCCGGGGCCGTCCGCCGCTACAGGCGCGGGTCCACCGGCTCGGACTCCAGCGCCAGCACCGCGAACACCGCCTCGTGCACCCGCCACAGCGGCTCGTCCGCCGCCAGCCGGTCCAGCGCCTCCAGGCCCAGCGCGTACTCGCGCAGCGCCAGCGAGCGCTTGTGGCCCAGCGTGCGCTGCCGCAGCCGGTCGAGGTGCTCCGTGTAGTCCGGTCCGTAGATGATCCGCAGGTACTCCCGGCCGCGCACCTTCACCCCGGGCTGCACCAGGCCGCCCGGCCGGCCCTCGCCGCGCGAGGTCCGCACCAGCGAGGCCAGCGGCTTGACCACCATGCCCTCGCCGCCCGCGCCGGTCAGCTCCTCCCACCAGGCGGTGGCGGCGGCCGTCGAGGCCTCGTCCTCGGTGTCCACCAGGATCCGCCCGGTGCGGTGCAGCACGGGCTCCGCCCCGTCGTCGGCCGCGACCAGGCGGTCGATCCAGGCCAGGTGCTCGTCGTGCGGGCGCACCGCCAGGTTCACCCGCTCGGCCGCCAGCAGCTGGAACGGCGCCAGCCGGATGCCCGACAGGCCCTCGGTCGGCCAGCAGTAGCGCCGGTAGGCCTCGGTGAACGCCCGCGCGTCGGCGGAGCGCTGCCGCTGGCGGGCGGTCAACTCGGCCAGGTCCAGGCCGCGGCTGGCCGCCCGGTCCAGCGCCGACAGCACCTCCGGCAGGACGGCGCCCGCCGCCGCGCCGACCGCCGCGTACTGGCGGCGCAGCAGCCCCACCGCCTTCAGCGACCACGGCATCAGCTCGGCGTCCAGCAGCAGCCAGCCGGTGCCCAGCTCCTCGAAGAGCCCGGCGCGCTCCGCCGCCGCCCGGACCCGGCCGAGCACGGCGGCGGTCAGCCCGTCGTCGTCGAGGAACGCGCGGCCGGTCCGGGTCCAGATCGCGCCGGGGCCGGCCACGCCGAAGCGCTCCTCCAGGGCGGCCTCGTCCCGGCCGACCAGCAGCACCGCGCGCGAGCCCATGTGCTTCTCCTCGCACACCAGGTGGCGCACGCCGTCCGCGCGGTATGAGAGGAAGGCCTCCTCCGGGTGCTCCAGGTAGCCGTCCCGGCGGGAGGTCGCGCTCGGCGCCATGGTCGGCGGCAGGTAGGCGAGCAGCCTCGGGTCCAGCGCGAAGCGGCTCATCACCTCCAGCGCGGCCGCCGCGTTCTCCTCCCGGACCGCGACCCGCCCGTGCAGGCCGGTCTCCACGGTCCGGCGCCCGGCCACGTCGGCGAGGTCCAGCGGACGGCCCTCGCGGGCGCCCGGCGCGTCGCTGATCAGCGGACGCACCGGGGCGTACCACTCGCGCTCGGCCTCGACGGACACCAGCTCGCGCTCCGGGTAGCGCAGCGCGGTCAGGCTGCCGCCGAAGACGCAGCCGGTGTCCAGGCAGATGGTGTTGTTGACGAAGCTCGCGGTCGGCACCGGGGTGTGGCCGTAGACCACCAGCGCCCGGCCGCGGTACTCCTCCGCCCACGGGTAGCGCACCGGCAGGCCGTACTCGTCGGTCTCGCCGGTCGTCTCCCCGTAGAGCGCGTGCGAGCGGACCCGGCCGGAGTTGCGGCCGTGGTACTTCTCCGGCAGACCGGCGTGGCAGACCACCAGGGCGCCGCCGTCCAGCAGGTAGTGGCTGACCAGGTCGCGCATGAACGCGCGCACCTCGGTCCTGAACTCCTCGCTCTCGCCGGCCAACTGGTCCAGCGACTCCTGGAGGCCGTGCGAGACGGTGACCTTCTTGCCGTCCAGCGCGCGGCCGAGCTTGTTCTCGTGGTTGCCCGGCACGCAGACGGCGTGGCCCGCCGCCACCATGCCCATCACCAGGCGCAGCACGCCCGGGGTGTCCGGGCCGCGGTCGACCAGGTCGCCGACGAAGACCGCGGTCCGGCCCCCGGGGTGCGCCGCGTCCACCGGGCGGCCCTCGGCGTCCCGGGTGAGGGCGTAGCCGAGGCGGGTCAGCAGGGTCTCCAGCTCGGAGCGGCAACCGTGGATGTCGCCGACGATGTCGAACGGGCCGCTGAGGTGGCGCAGGTCGTTGTAGCGCTTCTCCAGCTCGATCCCGGCCGACGCCACCTCGGCCTCGCCGCGCAGGATGTGCACCTTGCGGAAGCCCTCGCGCTCCAGACCGCGCAGCGAACGGCGCAGCTCGCGGTTCTGACGCGGGATGACGTGCGGCGGCAGCTGACGGTCCGGACGGGAACGGTTGCGCTCGGCGCACACCCCCGGCGGGACGTCCAGGACGATCGCGATCGGCAGCACGTCGTGCTCGCGGGCGATCCGCACCAGCTGACGACGGGCCTCGGGCTGGACGTTGGTGGCGTCCACGACGGTCAGCCGGCCGGCCGCCAGGCGCTTGCCGACGATGTAGTGCAGGAGGTCGAAGGCCTCGGCGGAGGCGGACTGGTCGTTCTCGTCGTCGGAGACCAGGCCTCGGCAGAAGTCGGAGGACACGACCTGGGTCGGCAGGAAGTGGCGGCGGGCGAAGGTGGACTTGCCCGCGCCGCTGGTGCCGACCAGGACGACGAGGGAGACGTCGGTGACCGGGAGGCTGCGGGGGGCCGCGGTGGGCTCGGTGGCCGCCGGGGCCGCGGTCGGCTCGGTGGTGTCGGTGGTCGCGGTGGTGTCGGTGGGCTCGGTGGTGTCGGTGGGCTCGGTGGTGTCGGTGGGCTCGGTGGTCCCGCCGGATGCGGCGTCGGTCATCGGGGTTCGCCTCCTTCGGGCGTCGTCGGGTCGGCGGTGTGCTCGGCGGCCGGCTCGGTGGTCGGCTGCGGGCCGGCGGTCGACTCGGCGGTGGCCAGGCCGGCGGTGTGCTCGGCGGCCGGCTCGGCGGTGCGGAACAGGGCGAGCTGGGTCGGCGCGCCGACCTCCTCGTCCTCCGGGCCGACCGGGCGCAGCACCACGGAGTAGCCGTAGGCCGCCGCGACCTTCTCGGCCCAGGCGCCGAACTCGGCCCGGGACCACTCGAAGCGGTGGTCGGCGTGCCGGACACTGCCCGCCGGCAGGGTCTCCCACCGGACGTTGTACTCGGCGTTCGGCGTGGTCACCACGACCGCCCTCGGACGGGCGGCGCCGAACACGGCGTACTCCAGTGCGGGCAGCCTCGGCAGGTCCAGGTGCTCGATCACCTCGCACAGCACCGCCGCGTCGAAGCCCTTCAGCCGGGCGTCGGTGTACGTCAGCGCACCCTGCGCCAGCTTCACCCGGGCCGCCTGCCGCTCCGGCAGCCGCTCCAGGCGCAGCTTGCGGTCCGCCGCCTGGAGCGCCCGCACGGACACGTCCACGCCGAGGATCTCGGTGAAGCGGGCGTCCTTCAGCAGCTCGCCGATCAGCTCGCCCTGGCCGCAGCCGAGGTCGGCCACGCGGGTGGCGCCCGACTCGCGCAGGGCGTCGAGGATCGCGGTGCGGCGCTGCTCGGCGAGGGAGGGGCCGCGGGGCTCCTTCTCCGCCGCCGGGCCCTGCCCGCCGCGGCCGGTGGCCCGGGCGGACTCGGCGGCCTCGGTGGCGGGCTCGGTGGCCCCGGTGGCGGGCGAGGCCGCGGTGGCCCCGGTCTCCTCCTCCGGCCGGTCGTCGACCGCGTTGTCGACCTCCTCGACCTCGCGGTCGTCCGCCTCCGCCAGCCGGGCCAGCTCCAGGCGCTCCATCGCGGTCCGGGTCAGCGACCAGCGCCGGGCGAGGTAGCGACGGGTGATCAGGGCGCGCTCCGGGTGGGCGGCCAGCCAGCCCTCGCCCGCGGCGAGCAGCTTGTCGACCTCGTCCGGGGCGACCCAGTAGTGCTTGGCGCCGTCCAGCACCGGCAGCAGCACGTACAGCTGCTGGAGCGCGTCGGCGAGCCGTACGGTCTCGGAGGCGAGCGCGATCCGCACGTACCGGGAGTCGCCCCAGTCCGGGAACGCCTCGTCCAGCGGGATCGCCGTCGCCTCGACCCGCCAGCCCAGCGGCTCGAACAGCCGGGCCACCATCGCCGGGCCGCCGCCCTCGCCCGCGCCGTTCGCGGGCACGGCGGGCAGCTCGATCCGCAGCGGGCGGGCCTGCCCGGGCAGTTCGGGGCGGGCCGGGCAGGCGCCCTTCATCGCGGACCTGAACACCGTCCGCAGCGCCACCGCGAGCAGCGAGGACGCGGCGTACGGGCGGTCGTTGACGTACTGGGCGAGCGCGAAGTCGGGCGAGCCGCCGCGGCCCTTGCCGTCGCCCCGGCCCTTGCGGACCAGCGCGACCGGGTCGATGTCCAGCAGCAGTGCCGCCGTGCAGGACTCGTCCTCCGCCTCGGGGTAGAAGACGTGGGCCTCGCCGTGCGACGTCGCGAACCGCTGGACCTTGCCGGGGTGCTTGTGCAGCAGGAACCCGAGATCCGTGGCCGGATTCTCGGCGCTGCCGGTGGTGGAGATCGACATGAACACCCGCCGAAGTATTGCCCAGGATTCGTGCCCTGAGCACCGGGTTTTCCCGTCCGGCCCCCGGCCTGCCGGGAGGTCCTCCGGGTGTGCCCGCGCCCTGGGCGCGTTCGCACGGTGGGCGTGTTCGGCAGCGGGGCCCCGCATTGGTTAACGTGCACGGTGTGACTGCTGAATCCACCTCGCTCGAATCCACCGCCCCGGCGAACGGCGCCGTGGCCGCCGGTCTGGCCACCATCGCCGCCGACGGCACCGTCCTCGACACCTGGTACCCCGCCCCCGCGCTCGCCGCCGAGCCCGGCCCGGCCGGGACCGTCCGCCTGACCGCCGAGCAGGCCGAGGCCGAGCTCGGCGCCGGCGCCGCCGAGGCGCTGCGCGCCGACGCGCGCCGCGGCGTCGAGGTGGTCGCCGTGCGCACCACCATCTCCTCGCTGGACGAGAAGCCGCTCGACACGCACGACGTGTACCTGCGCCTGCACCTGCTCAGCCACCGCCTGGTCAAGCCGCACGGCCAGAACCTGGACGGCATCTTCGGCCTGCTGGCCAACGTCGCGTGGACCAGCATCGGCCCCGTCCCGGTGGACAAGGTCGAGCAGGCCCGCCTCGCCGTGCGCGCCCAGGGCGGCCAGCTGGCCGTGTACGGGATCGACAAGTTCCCGCGGATGACCGACTACGTCGCCCCGACCGGTGTGCGCATCGCCCACGCCGACCGCGTCCGGCTCGGCGCGCACCTGGCCGTCGGCACCACCGTGATGCACGAGGGCTTCGTCAACTTCAACGCCGGCACGCTGGGCACCTCCATGGTCGAAGGCCGGATCAGCGCGGGCGTCGTGGTCGGCGACCACAGCGACATCGGCGGCGGCGCCTCGATCATGGGCACCCTGTCCGGCGGCGGCAAGCAGGTCGTCTCGGTCGGCGAGCGCTGCCTGCTCGGCGCCAACGCGGGCATCGGCATCTCGCTCGGCAGCGACTGCGTGGTCGAGGCCGGCCTCTACGTCACCGCCGGCACCCGGGTGACCACCCCGAACGGCACGGTGGCCAAGGCCGTCGAGCTGTCCGGCCAGGACAACCTGCTGTTCCGCCGCAACTCGCAGACCGGCGCGGTCGAGGTCATCGCCCGCTCCGGCTCCTGGGGCGGCCTGAACGCCGACCTGCACGCCCACAACTGACCTGCGGGCAGAGTCCGTCGGGGCCCGGTACCGGACGGTGCCGGGCCCCGCTCGCGTGACGGGCGGTCCGGGCGACGCGCGCTTCCGTACCATCCGCTCTCCTTTCCGTCTCACGAAGTCCCGTCCCGCCGGCTCCGTCCTTCTCGCTCCCGGCCCGCCGCTCCCCGCTCACGAACTCCGGAGCACCACGAGCCGCTGGGTCGCCCGGGTCATCGCGACGTAGCGGTCGACCGCGCCCTCGATGCCCTCGCCGAACGCGTCCGGGTCGACCAGGACGACCAGGTCGAACTCCAGCCCCTTCGACAGCCCCGGGGTCAGTGACCGGACCCGGGGCCGGGCCCGGAAGCCGGGGGCGCCGATCACGCACGCGACGCCCTCGGCGTGCTCGGCGAGCCAGCTGTCCAGGACCGTGTCCAGGTCGGACACGGACCCGTGCAGGACGGGGATGCCGGTGCTGCGGACCGAGGTCGGCACGTTGGCGTCCGGCAGCGCGGCCCGGATGGCCGGCTCGGCCTCGGCCATGACCTCCTCCGGCGTCCGGTAGTTGATGCTCAGCGAGGCGACCGTGCTCCGGTCGAGCCCGATCCGCTCCAGCCGCTCCTGCCAGGACTCCGGGAAGCCGTGCCGGGCCTGCGCGCGGTCCCCGACGACGGTGAAGCTCCGGGAGGGGCAGCGCAGCAGCAGCATCTGCCACTCCGCGTCCGTCAGCTCCTGGGCCTCGTCCACGACGATGTGCGCGAACGGGCCGAGCAGCGGCTCGGGGTCGGCGACGGGCAGGGCGGTCTCGTCGACCAGGGTGTCCTGGAGGTCGCGTCCGCTCAGCATCGTCACCGCGCCCTCGCCGTCGTCATCGGCCTGGAGCAGGCCGCCGATGACGTCGGACATGCGGGCGCGCTCGGCCGCGACCGCGGCTTCGCGGCGGCGTTGGCGCAGGCCCGCCTCCGGATCCCCGAGCCGCTGCCGGGCGGCGTCCAGGAGCGGCAGGTCGGACACCGTCCAGGCCTGCGGGGCGTCCTTGCGCCGGAGCCTGCGGACCTCCTCGGGGTCGAGCCAGGGCGCGCACATCCGCAGGTAGGCGGACACCGACCAGAGGTCGCCGACCAGGTCGGCGGCGTCCAGCAGCGGCCACGCGCGGTTGAGGACCTCCACCAGCGCCCGGTCCTGCCGCAGCGACCGGCGGAGCATCTCGGGCGACACCTCCGTGTCGTCCTCCGCGTCGGCCGCGTCCGCCAGGTCCAGCTTGTCCATCAGGATCGTGGTGAGCTCGTCCCAGATCTGCTCGCGGGCCTCGTTGTGCGGCGTCCCAGGGTCCGGCGCGGCGAAGGCGTCGGACCAGTCCTGGGCGCTCAGCCGGAGGTCACCCCAGTGGGTGGTGACCGTCATCCCCTCGGCGGGCGGCTCCTCATAGAACCGGACGGCCTTCTCGATCGCCTTCACCATCCCGACCGAGGACTTCAGCCGGGCCGCCTCCGGATCGGCCTCGTCCCCCGCCGTCGCCCCTTCGGCGACCAGGTCCCGCACGGTGCAGGTCCGCACCCCCTCCTCGCCCAGGCTGGGCAGGACGTCGGCGACGTAGGCCAGGTACGGCTGGTGCGGGCCGACGAACAGCACGCCGCCCCGCCGGTGGCCGAGCCGCGGGTCGGAGTACAGCAGGTACGCGGAGCGGTGCAGCGCGACGACCGTCTTCCCGGTGCCCGGGCCGCCGTCGACCACGAGGGCGCCCCGGGACCCGGCCCGGATGACGGCGTCCTGGTCGGCCTGGATGGTGGCGAGCACGTCCCGCATCCGGGCCGACCGGTTGGCGCCCAGGCCGGCGATGAACGCGGACTGGTCGTCCAGCGCGGCGTGCCCCTCCAGGGCCTCGGTGGTGAACACCTCGTCCCAGTAGTCGCCGATCCGGCCGCGGGACCAGCGGTACCTGCGGCGGCTCACCAGCCCCATCGGGTCCGCGTGGGTCGCCGCGAAGAACGGCTCGGCCGCGGGCGAGCGCCAGTCGACCAGCAGCCGGCGCCCCTCGCTGTCGGTGAGGCCGAGCCGCCCGATGTACAGCGGCTCGGGGTCGTCCGCGCCCACGACGTGGCCGAGGCACAGGTCCAGACCGAAGCGGCGCAGCGTGCGCAGGCGGCCGGTCAGCCGGTGGACCTCGATGTCCCGGTCCATCGCCTGGCGGCCGACACCACCCGGCTCCCGGCGCAGGGCGTCGAGGCGGTCGGACAGCTCGGCGATCGCCTGCTCCAGGCTCTCCGCGATGGCCGCGAAGTGCCGCTCGTCGCCGTCGATCAGCGCCGGGTCGGCCTTGGCGGAGAGACGCTCGGGAAGGTCGAACGCGCTGGTGGTGAGGGGGGTCATGGGCATCAGCTCCGATCTGAGGCCTGTGATTGTGCGCCACCAGGGGGGCCTTGCCGCAAGCCCCCCCTTGCGCTATACCTTGAAAGTGGCAAGGGGTGCGTTCTCCCCCTTCCGCACCTCCTCCGCTTCTCCCTCCGTCGCCCCGGGCTCCTCCGCCGGGCAGCCGTCGCCCGGACACCCGGTACCGCCTCCGCACCCGGCACAGCCCGGGCTCCCGCCGTCCGGCGGCCCGAGCCGGACGACGAGTAACGGCGAGCCGCAGTCGGCCCGTTCGGGCTCCGCGCCGCCGAGCGCCGAGCGTTCCTCTCCCCCGCCCCGACCGGCCGCCTCCCGCAGCCGCCCGGCCAGGTCCTTGCACTCCGACACCGCGTCGACGCCGTCGACGCACGTCCAGTAGAGGCTCTCGGTGTCGGCCCCGCAGGCCAGCACCACGAGCGTCTCCCCGACCTCCTGCAAGAGCCCGTCCAGCGCCCCCAGGGCCGGCGACAGCTCACCGAGGTCGGTGAGCCGCCCCGCCCGGCCGCCGCTCACCAGTGCGGCCCGCAGGACCGAGCGGTCCAGGCAGACCGCCGCGTGCGCCCCCGCCTCGGAGAGCTGCTGCCCCAGCCCGGTGAGCTCCTCGTCCTCCGACTCCGCCAGCCGGGCGCCCATCGCCTCGGTGAGCAGCGCGGCCTGCCGTGCCTCGGCCAGCACATCGGGTACGTGCCTGGCCTCGGCCAGGGCGTGCCGGGCCGTCCTGATCAGTCGCAGCGCCTCCATGGCCACCGCTCCTCTCGCTCGCTGTCGCCGTCGACCCGGCCGCGGAAGAGGCGGCCGAGTGGTCACGGCGACAGCGTGCGAGAAGCGGCGCGGACGCGCATCCGGCTTCCCGGGAGCTGTGGACAAGTGGGGGGCTGTGGATAACTTTCGTCCCCCACAAGGGTTATTCGCCCATGTCAGCGTTGACGTCGGCCGGTCCGTCCGGCACCGGGAAGCGGTGCTCGTTCCGCTCGATCTTGGCCGCGAGGGCCTCCAGCGGGTCCACCCCGACCGCCGTGCAGAACTGCAGCAGGTACGCCAGCACGTCGGCGACCTCGTCGCGCACCCGGTGCGCGCGTTCCGGTTCGGCCATCACCCCGGCCGCCTGCTCGGGCGTCAGCCACTGGAAGATCTCCAGCAGCTCCCCCGCCTCCACGCTCAGCGCCGCCGCCAGGTTCTTCGGCGTGTGGAAGGGCTCCCAGCGGCGGGCCGCCGCGAAGTCCGTCAGCCGCTGCCGCAGGGCTTCCAGGGTCGGCTCCCCCGGTACCGTCACTCGTTCGTTCACCCCTCCAGGTCTACCCCATCGCCGCCCGCCGCCGCAGCGCCCCCCGCCACCACCGGCCCGCGCCCCTCCGCCGACCCGTCCTCGCCCTCCCCGCGCCCGCCCTGGGCCGGCACCCGGGCCGTCTCCGGCCGCAGCACCGTGAACCCCGAATCCGGGTCCCGCCGGCACTCGACCACCGCCACCCCGGCCGCCGCCCGCGCACCGCCCGGGCCCAGGCCCCCCGCTCGAAAGGCCTCCCGCGCCGCCGCCGGCTCCTGCAGCGCCGCGACCACCCGCAGCTGGCTGCGCTCCGCCATCTCCCGGGCCAGCCGCAGCAGCGAGGCGGCCTGCTCGGTGGAGAGCCCGGCCCCCAGGTCCTCGGCGAGCACGGTGAGCTGCCGGTGCGCCCACGGCACCTCGGCGGCCACGTCGAGGTCGAGCACCCCGGCCCCGGTCAGCAGCACCGCGGCGAACGCGAGGTGGCGCAGCATGCCGTCGGAGGCCTGGTCGGCCCCGGTGCGCCCGAGGACGCCCTCGTCGAAGACCGCGAGCACGCGCCGGACGCCCGCGTGCTCGCGCTCGGCCAGGGTCAGCCCGAGCAGCGGGTGCGGGGCGGCGGACTGGACGACCCGCAGGAGCTGCCCGTACCGGCGCTGGCACTCGTTGCTCAGCCGGGCGATGACGGCGGAGATGTTGGCGGCGTTGCTGCGCAGCCTGGCCTGCGGGTCGGCCCGGGCCCAGCCTCGCATCAGGGCGGGGACGGGGTGCAGCGGGAAGACCTCGCGCAGTGCGGTGAGCAGGTCCTCGGTGGCGGCCAGGACCAGACACTCGCCGGCCGACGAGCCCGCGACCCGCAGCGGCAGCTGCGCGGTGATCATGGTGCCGCTGGGGAAGGGCGCCCGGATGTCGCCCTGGCGGGTGTCGTTGTGCCAGCAGACGTTGACCCGCCGGTTGCGGACGTCCTGCTCACCGGTGTCCACCAGGGTCCGGCCGTCGAGGGTGAGCGACTCGCGGGCGACCCGGACCGGCCCGTCGGTGCGGATCACCACGTCGAGTCCGATCCGGCCGTGCGGGGAGCGGACGGTGCAGCCGAGGATGATCGCGTCCCGCCCGTGCGGGACGCAGCCCTCCAGGCCGCCCCGGACGGGCAGGGCGAGCTGCCCGGCGCGGTCGGGCAGCCCGTCCAGCGAGTCGCCGATCTCCTCGCCGAGCGCCAGCCGGGACAGCACTGCCAGCGCGTCGAGGGCGTTGGACTTGCCGACCCCGGCGGGCCCGTGGAGCACCGTGAGGGGCGCGAGCGGCAGGACCGCGCGCCGGTAGGACTTGAACGAGGTGAGCCGGAGCTCCTCGACGGTGGGGCGCGGTACGGACGACCGGTCGGGGCCCGGGGCGTCCGGTCGGAGGGGGGCCGGTACAGCGGGCCTGGTGGCGTCGCGGTTCACCCGTCGGACGTTAGCCGCAGACCGACCGGCAGAAACGTGCCTGCGCCGCAGATTCATCCCAACGTGGCGCTCCACCCCGACCCGATGACCGCCCGTCCCAGCGCACACCGACGGCCACCCGCCCCGCACCGGCCCGAGCGCCCCCACGGGCCCGGGTGGCCGCCTCGACGGGCCCGGTCACCGGGCACGAGCCCGAACGCCAGGCCCGGACCGGAACCGAAGCGGCTCAGCGCCGGTAGGCCGCCACCGTCACCGAGGCGGTCACCTCGACCGGGTCCGGCAGCGCCGCGAGCGCGGCCCCGAGCCGCTCCGGGTCGGTGTGCCACGCGCTGGGCCCCATGCCGACGACGGTGCGCACGTCCTGCGGGCCGAGCCGCAGGGTGAACTCCACCTCCCGCCGCCCGGCGGGCGTCAGGTAGGGCCCGAGCTTCTCGTCGATCCGCCGCTGCTTCTCCTCGTCCACCGACAACAGGCCCAGGGCGTCGACCAGTCGGCGCAGGTGCCGGGAGGTGGGCGAGACCAGCAGCAGGGTGCCGCCGGGGCGCAGCACCCGGCGGATCTCGGGGCCGTTGCGCGGGGCGAAGACGTTGAGCACCAGGTCGGCGGAGGCGTCGCGCAGCGGCAGCGGGCGCCAGGCGTCGCAGACGACGGCGCCGATCCGCGGGTGCGCCCTGGCGGCGCGGCGCAGCGCGAACTTGGAGATGTCGAGGGCCGCGCCGACCCGGCCGGGCAGGGCGTCGAGGACGTGGGCCAGGTAGTGCCCGGTGCCGGCGCCGAGGTCGGCGACCAGCCCGTCGGGCCCCTCGGCGGACGCACCGGTGGGCTCCCCGGCGGACGCACCGGAGGACACCTCGACGGCGGCCTCGGCGAGGGCGTCCGCGATGGGCCGGTAGTGCCCGGCGGCGAGGAAGTCCGCGCGGGCGGCGACCATCTCGGCGGTGTCCCCCGTGCCGGTGTGGGCGTCACCGGCGAGGAGGCTGACGTAGCCCTGCTTGGCGAGGTCGAAGCTGTGCCCGGTGGCGCAGCGCAGGCTGCGGTCGTACCGGGTGAGGGCCTGTGCGCAGAGGGGGCAGGCCAGGTAGCGCTCGATGTCCTGCAGCAACGTTCCGTCTTCTCTCGCCGTACGCCCCGTCCGGTCGGGGCGCCAGCCAGCCTAACGACCCAGCCCGCCGGACGGCGCCAACCGGACCCGCGCCCCACCAGGCCTGACGCCCCCACTCCGGCACCGAAGCCCCTACGCCCCCGCCCCCGCCCCCACCGCCGCGACCCGCAGCGCGAGCGCGGCGAGCGCCTCGGGCGCGCCGTGTCGGCCCCGGATCCCCGGGAAGGCGTTGACGTCCACGATGACGGGCTCGGCCGGCCCGTCGAGCAGGTCGACCCCGTACACGTCGAGCCCGAACACCTCGCCGACGCGCAGCGCGAGCGCGGCCCGTGCGGCGGGTGGCTCCCAGTCCTCCGCGCGCCCCGACTCCCCTGACACGGTCGCGAGTTCGGACCGACGGCGGGCCGCGAACACCTGTCCGTCGACCACCCACAGCTTCTGGTCCCAGCCGGTCCCGGGAACGAACGGCTGCGTGACGACCGGTTCCTCGGACCAGCGCTCGGCGAGCGCGCGCAGCCGCTCCGGACCGTCGACCCGCGCGACCAGGTCGTGCCGCCTGCTGTGCCGGCTCTTGACCACGAACGGGTAGGCCGGATCGGCGAGTCCGCCCAGCGGCCCGGCGTCGACCGTCTCCGCGAAGGGCAGCCCGGCGGCGCGGGCGAGGTCGGCCATCCGTACCCGGTCCTGGCAGAGCCGGGTCGTCGCCGCCGAGTTGACGACCGGCACGCCCCGCCGTTCCAACTCGCCTGCCAGGTCGAGGGCTTGGGAATTGTGGGTCTTGAGCAAATAGACGTCCGCAAGCTCGCCCACCGGCCCGTCGGGCGCCACCACCGCCACCTCGTGGCCCTGCTCCGCCAGCAGCGCGGCGGTCGCCGCCAGCACCGGGTGCCCCGGGTCCCCGGTGATCAGTCCGACCCTCACAACAGCTCACCCTCGCCGAAACCGAGCCGCCCGTACGGATCCCCGCCCGCCGGCACCAGTGCGGCGGCGGGCCCGCCGGGCATCGACACGGCCGTCCCGGTGCGCGCGAGCCGCAGCACCGCCCGGGCGACCCGCGCCACGGCGTCCGGCACCTGCCGGAAGCTCGGGAAGTCGTTGATGTCGACCACCACCGGCCCGTCCGGTCCGAGCAGTACGTCGACCCCGTACAGGTCCAGCCCGAACACCTCGCCGACCTGTGCCACGATCCGGGCGACGCTCCCCGGCAGCGGCACCTGCCGCTCCCGCACGCCCTGCCCGGGGTGCAGCGGGGAGGAACGTTCCGTCGCGAAGAACTCGCCGTCGACGCAGTACACCTTGAGGTCGGTACCGGAGTTCGGCACGTACGGCTGCGCGATCAGCAGCCCCTCCCCGGCCAGCTCGGGCCCGACTTCGAGCAGCTGCTCCGGGCTGCGCACCAGCCGGACCGCGCGCCCGGAGCTGCCGTCGGCCGGCTTGACGACCAGCGGGTACTCGGCGGCCGGGATCTCCGCGAGCCGTTCCCAGCGCGCGGCCGCGTACGTCACCGGGACGGGCAGGCCCCGGGTGCGGCCGATCACCGCCGCGAGCGCCTTGTCCCGGACGCCCCGGATCGAGCGCACGTCGTTCACCGTGGTGAGGCCGACGGCTGCGGCCGCCTCCAGCAGGGTCAGCCCCGGCCCGCCGGAGACGGTCTTGAGCACCCAGGCGTCGTGGCTGCCGGCCCGTACCGCCTCGGAGATCGCCAGCAGCGAGTCCCCGGGGCGTAGCACGTCCACCCGGTGCCCCCATGCGGTGAGTTGGCGTACCACGTCGAGCGGCATGCCGTCGTGCCGGTAGTGCTCCTCCACCAGAAAGCAGAGCCTCATGGGCCTGTCTTCTCCCCTTGCCTCGCCGAGTGCAGACGTCCGCCGTCCCCCCGGCAGAGCTGTGAAGGCATCAGCATGCACGTTGTGTGCGCACAAGATCGATGCGGGCCGGTAAGCGTTCGGCAACAATCCCCGCCGAAAGCCCACCGGAAGCCCGCCGGGCGGCCCCGACGCACCCGCGCGAGCACACCCCCGAGCACTCCCCCACCGCCGCCCCGCCCCACCGCCGCACCGCGCACAAAGCGGTGGCGCCGCGCCCCCGCCCCTGCTTGGATGCACGCCGTGACCTCTGACGATCATGCTCCGGCCCGCCCCCTGCTCGACGAGATCGAGCGCTACTACGACGCCGTACCGCGCAGTGCCGCCCGCGCCGAGGACTTCGGCCCGCTGACCCTCTTCCTCCGCGAGGGAGACACCGGCTGGCACTACTACGCCCGCCCGACGCTCCGCCACGACGGCCCGGCCGCCACCGCCGAGGACGTCCGCCGGGTGCTGGAACGGCAGCGGGAGGCCGGCGCGCCGGAGGCCTTCGAGTGGGTGGCCGAGCAGAACCCCGAGCTGCGCGCGGCGGTCGAGGCGGCGGGCCTGACGGTGCACGAGCACCCGCTGCTGGTGCTGGGCCCGCAGGACGAACCGCTGCCGACGCCCGCACCGCCCGGCACCACGGAGGTCCGGGTGCTGGCCCCGGACGCGCCCGAGCTGGCGGAGGCGGTGGCCGTCCCGCACGTGGCCTTCGGGGCCCCGGGCACCGCCATCGGCGCCGCGGGCGCGGCCGAACTGGCGCGGGCCGAGGCGCAGTCGACGGCCGAGGGCGCGGTGGCGCGGGTCGCTCAGCGGATCACCGACGGCACGACCGTGCTGGCGGCCGCGCTGGACGGCGGCACGGTCCTGTGCTCCGGCCAGTACAACCCGGTGGGCGCGGTCGGCGAGGTGGTCGGCGTGGGCACCCTGCCCTCCGCCCGCCGGCGCGGCCTGGGCCTCGCGGTCACGGCGGCCCTGGTCGCGCACGCCCGCGCCGGCGGGGTGTGGACGGTGTTCCTGTCCGCCGCCGACGAGGACGTCGCCCGGATCTACCGCCGGATCGGGTTCCGCCCGTTCGCGACGGCCCTGATCGCGGAGCCCGCCCCGCCGGCCGCCTGAACCTGACACCGCGAAACCAGGACCCCGACGCCGACGGGGACGGGGACGCCGACGGGGACGACAGGAGGAACGGGGACGACGGGCACGGCGGTCAGTCCTCGTCCTCGTCCTCGTCGTCCGCCCCGGTGACCTCCTCCCCCTCGGCCTCGTCCACCACCCACGCCGCCAGCCGCTCGGCGACGCCGGACACCCCGAGCCGCCCCTCGCGGATGGCCCGGGAGAGGCTGCGCACCTCGCGGGCGGTGGTGGCGACGGTGCACCCGCTGGCGACGAGGTAGGCGTAGGCGACGGCGGTCGCGAAGAGCTCGTTGGTCTTCTCCAGGGCCGGCACCCGGATCAGCTGGTGCATCAGCGCGGCGGCGCGGTCCTGCGGTTCGGGGTAGACGGCGATGTCGAAGATCTCGGCCTGGTGCCGGGTGACGGCCGCGAGCAGCGAGCCGTAGTCGGTGACCTGCGGGTCACCGGGCGTGTACTGCTCGGCGGTCATGAGCAGCCACGAGAGGTCGACCTCCAGCTTCAACGGCGCACGTCCTGGAGGTCCGGCTCCCCGAACTCGGCGAGGAAGGCCGTCTCGTACTCCTTCATGAACTGCGCGGCCGCGTCGACGAAGGCCCGCCCGGACTCGCCCATGTCCTGCTGGACCAGGCGCTCGATGTACTGGTTCATGCTGATCCCCTGCTGCTCCGCCCGTTCCCGGGCCATCTCCGCCGTGGTGGCGTCCACGCGGACGTTCAGCTGCTTCTTACCCATGAATCTCAAGCTAGCGCTGAAGTGCTAGCACAACAAGGGCGCGCACACACCGCCCGAACACCTCCCGCACGCCCCCCTGCAACCTGCCCGCCATCTCCCCCGGCCAAGCCCGACCGCCCCGAGGCCGTGAAACCGAAACGCCGTAAGCCGTAACGCCGCGAAACCGAAGGGCCACGCCCGCGGCAGGCTGCCGCGGGCGTGGCCCCGAGGGGGCGGGACGGATCAGAACTGGGTGCTGACCGTCACGCCGCTGAAGTCGGTCTTCGCGTACAGGCTCACGTACCGGTAGCCGGCCGTCGGGTTGGTGACGGTGATGCTCTGGCTGGTGCCGGCGGCCGTCGACGAGGCCGTGAAGGCGCTCGGCGAGGCCCAGGTGCTGTCGCTGTAGTACAGGTAGGCGGTGCCGGTGCCCCCGGAGGTGGTGATCTTCAGGGTGCTGGTGCCGGCCGGCAGGTAGACGTACAGGTAGTCCAGGTTGCCGGCGGTGGCGGAGAGGTTGGCGCGGGAGCAGTTCTGGCCGAGCGCGTCGGTGCGCGGGTCGGTGCAGGTCGGCGGGGTGCCCCCGCCGGTGCCGCCGGTGGTGACGGTGACCGAGGCCGGGGTGCTGGCGGTCTTGCCGGTGCTGTCGGTGACGGTCAGCGCGACGGTGTAGGTGCCGGCGGCGGCGTAGGTGTGGGTGGGGTTCTGCTGGTCGGCCGAGCTGCCGTCGCCGAAGGTCCAGTGCCAGGCGGTGATCCGGCCGGGGCCGGTCTGGACGGACTTGTCGGTCAGGGTGACGGTCGGGCCGGTGACGGACTGGCCGAACAGCGCGGTCGGGCCGGCCGCGAAGCAGGCGCCGCCGGCGCAGCTGTCGAGCCAGGCGTCGAAGTCGGCGTCGTAGCCGGTGCCGATGCCGTTGTAGACCGCGTAGCCGCCCTGGTAGTCACCGGTGCGGAAGTGCCCGAGCATGGTGTCGATGTCGGCGCGGTGCTTCTCGAACATGTACCGGACGGCGAGGTAGCCCCACGGGTAGGTGCGCACCGTGTCCGAGTTGCCGTACGTGTTCTGGAAGATGGTGCTGAGCTTGTAGGTGTGCTTGGCGGCCTCGGCCATCGCCTGGGTGTCGGTGGTGCCGCGGTAGGCGTAGGACTCGTACTCGGCGACGCCCTCGATCCACCAGATGTCCGGGACGGAGATCTCGGTGGAGAAGTTGCCCTTCATGTCGTAGATGTTGTCGAGGTAGTGCGTGTACTCGTGGTTGAGGTTCCACACGTTGGCGGTGAAGCCGTCGTTCCACGACTTCTGGTACATCACGCACACGGCCCGGTTGTTCGGGTCGGTCGGGTCCATGACGGTCTGGCCGCCGTTGTCGGTGGAGTTGTTGAAGATCGCCCAGGAGTAGGTCAGGTAGTCGGCCTGGTTGGCGAAGACCGCCAGGGTGAGGTTCTTGTCGTACTGGCCGGGGATCGGGCCGTTGTCCTTCACCAGGTTGTGGAAGAAGGTGTCCTCGCCGCGCAGGCTGGTGCAGACGGCCGCCAGGTCCGCGGGCGACAGCGCCTCGGTCTGGATGGTGCGGTTGTCGCAGACCAGCTGGTTCGGCAGCACCGCGGCGGTCAGCTTCGCCGGCAGGTCGCAGGTGCCGTAGTACGAGCACTGGCCGAAGTCGTAGTAGTTGGCCTGGAACGCGGTGTGGACGTACAACGGGCCGGTGGCGCCGGTGATCTGGGCGCCGTCAAGCACCGCCTTGACCTGGCCCTTGAGCGCGGCCTCGACCGCGGGGCCGTCGCCGGCCATCCGGCCGAGGTCGTTGCCCGCGTTGACGTCCAGGTAGGCGTTGGGCGTGCCGAGCAGGTCCTTGTGGTTCAGCGCGAAGGCGCCCAGGGCGGTGCCGACGCTCGGGTCCGCGCTGACCGCGTTGACGAAGTCGGTGTTCCAGTTGCCGCGCCACAGCGGCGCGGACAGCACGGCGTTGACCGACTTGAGCATCTTCGGGAACGCGTTGTACGAGTTGTTGTAGCTGTTCAGCACCTGCTTGTAGACGCCCAGGTAACTGCCCTGCAGATTGGCGCTGTCGGTCAGCACCAGCACCTCGTTGAGCACGGTGCCGTTGTTGTCGGTGACGTCGGTCCAGTGCGAACTCGCGAAGAAGGCGTCCAGACCGGCCTTGGAGGCGCTGGTGAGCGCGGCGTCGTACGGGCCCACCGCGTCCGCGTTGTTGGACTGCACGTACCAGCCGGCCCGCAGGAAGAGCACCAGCTGCAGGATGCCGGTCGAGTTGTCGCCGGTGTAACTGCCCGCCTGCTGCTGGAAGGCGTTGGCGACGGCGAGCATCTTCGATTCCTTGAAGATGTTGCCCGCGTCGGTGCCGGTGACGTTGAACAGCGTGGAGACGCAGTCCAGGGTCGAGCCCTGGACGAAGGAGACCAGGTCGGCCCCGCTGCGGCTGCCGAAGTCCGCGGGGGGGCAGCTCGCCGCCGAGGCGGAGGCCGCGGCGGAACGGGCCGCGGGGACGGCGGCGGCGGGCTTGGCCGGGGCCGCCTTCGGGGCGCCCGGGCGGGGCGAGGTCTGCACGACGGTGCCGGCCGGCTGGCCCATCACGACCTGGCCGAGCAGCGCCGGCGGCAGCGGCTTGGCGACGGGGGCGAGGTCCTCGGACGGCGCGGCCGTGAGGAAGGCCCCCAGCGGCTTGGGGAGGACCGAGGCCGGGTCGGCCGGCGCCTGCCGGCTGTCGGCCGCGGGCCGGGCGGCCGGGCCGGAGGCGGCGAGCGCCGGGGCCGGCAGCAGGGTGGCTGCGGTGGCACAGCCGGCGACGAGGCCGGCCATCAGGGTGGGAAGGGGTATGCGAAGACGCACTGGTGTGGTCCTTCTCCTGTGGGGGGAGGTGCTGGACTGCTGCCGAGGCTCGGGGGAGGCGCCTCGATCCTGACAGCCGACGACCCGCCAGAACAATGTCACAGGTCATATGACATGTGCCCTACCGGCCATAACACCGACGCGGCCATGGCGGCCGGGCCGACCGCTCCCGCCGGACGGACCGGGCCGTCCACTCCCCCGGACGGACCGGGCCCGCCGGGCCCGCCGGACCCACCGCTCCCGCTACGACCGGGTCGGCCGGTAGGTCCGCGCGGCCCAGGCCTGGAAGGTCGGTGCGGCCGCGATCAGGTCCCGGTAGGCCGCCGCCGCCGCGCCCAGCAGCGTCTCCACCACGTCCCCGCCCACCGCCGCGGCGCGCCAGGCCAGCAGGTGGCGCACCCAGATCGGGGTGCCGGCCAGCGGCTTGACCACCACGTCGGCGAGCTGCCGGGTGGTCGCCTGGACGACGGAGATGCCGAGCCCGGCGGCGATCATCTCCTGGAGCTCCAGCCGCCCCCCGAGGAACTCGTGGACGGTGGCCGGCGTGAACCCGGCCGAGGCGCAGGCCCCGTAGAACACGCTGTGCCAGCCCGCCCCGTCGTCGGGGGTGAGGAACCAGTCCTCGTCCGCGAGGTCCGCCAGCGCGACCTCGGTCCGGTAGCGCAGCCGGTGCCCGGCCGGGAGGGCGACGAAGGCGGGTTCGGTGACGATCCCCCGGTGCGCGACGGACGGCGAGTGGCGCAGCTCCCGGCCCGGGTAGTCCACGGCCACCGCGGCCTCCGCCTCGCCCCGCTCCAGCAGGTCGACGATGTCCGAGGAGCGGTAGACGGACGAGACCGTGAGGCGCTGGTCGGGCCGCTGGTGCCGGGCCCGGGTGACCAGCCCCGGCAGGATCGGCGAGATGGTCACGGCCAGCCGCAACTCGCGGCGGACCGGCCCGTCAGCGGGCTCCGGCGGGCGGCCCAGGCAGTCGGCCCGGGTCAGCAGGTCGCGCGCGGCGGCCACCACCTCGACCCCGAAGCAGGTCGGCGCGACCCCGCTGGCCGTCCGTTCGAACAGCGGGGCACCCAGGTGCCGTTCGATCCGGCGCAGCTGGGTACTGGTCGCCGGCTGCGAGGCCCCGAGCAGTACGGCGGCCCGGCCGACGCTCCCGCTGTCGGCGATGGCGCACAGCACCCGCAGGTGCCTCAGCTCCAGCTCCATGGCCCTCCCCCTCACGCAACGGCCGGGCCCTCCCGGCCGACGACGCCGACAGGCCGCCACCGAGGGCGGTGCAACAGCACACATGACATGTCAGCGGCTTACCTTCGACCCCCGCGAATTGCCCCGTCAAGCCCCCTCCCGGGGCCGACCGGCAGCGGCGGCACCAGGTTTTACCTGCTCATTGCGCCCGCCTGACCCCCGCCTGACCCGGCCCGGCCGACCCCCCGCTGGCGCGACGAGCGAGACTTGAAGAGTCCTTCACCATCCGCGACGCTGAACTCCCCTGAGCGTTCCACCGATCGGCACCGACCCCGTGTGGAGGCCGGCTATGACAGCCATGTTCGACCAGGAGCTGCGCGAGCAGCTCGCCCAGGCCCGACGGGACCTCGCGGCAGCACGGGCCGAAGGGGACGCCGACGGCGTCCAGGCGTACGAGGGCCGGGTGTCCTCGCTCCTGCGGCTCGCCGCCCAGCACGGCATCGACCTTCCGCACCGCGCCGACGAGGAGGAGCACAACGGGCCCTGACCGGCCCGGCCCCGCGACGACAGGAGGCGGCACCCGCAGCGCGGGTACCGCCTCCTCCGTCACTCATCCGAACGGCCGAACGCACCGCTCGGACCGGTCAGGCCGATCAGGCCGATCAGGCCGATCAGGCCGACCAGGCCGACCAGGCCGTGGTCACTCCCCGGCCGGCTCCAGGATCGCCACGCACTCGAAGTGGTGCGTCATCGGGAACAGGTCGAACGCCCGCAGCGACACCAGCCGGTAGCCGCCCTCTCCGAAGAACTTCAGGTCCCGGGCGAGCGCCGCCGGGTCGCAGGCCACGTAGGCGATCCGGCGGGCGCCCAGGCCCACCAGGTGCCCGACGGTCTCGCGCCCGGCGCCCGCGCGGGGCGGGTCCAGGACGATCAGGTCGGTGGCCTCGATGCCGGTGCGCGGCAGCAGCGTCTCGACCCGGTCGCACTCGATCCGCACGTTGTCCAGCACGGCCAGGTTGTGCCGGGCGTCGACCACGGCCTGCTTGGAGGACTCGATGCCGAGCACCGCGCCCTCCTCGCCGACCCGGTCGGCCAGCGCGCCCGCGAACAGGCCGACGCCGCAGTACAGGTCGAGCGCGTTCTCGCCCCACTGCGGGTCCAGGCCGTCCAGCACCGCGTCGACCAGGGTGTCGGGCGCCTCCGGGTGGATCTGCCAGAAGCCGCCGTTGCTGATCCGCCAGGTCCGCCCGGCGGCCCGCTCGCGCACGAAGGAGCGCCCGTGCACCTTGTGCACGTCGCCCTGGTCGTCGATCCGGGCGATCGACACCGGCTTGTCCAGCTCGACCAGCGGCAGCTGGGCGCCGTCGCGCGGGGTCAGCACGATCTGGCGGTCCGAGGAGCCGCTCGCGGCGATCACCTCGACGGTCGCCACGCCCGGCCAGTCGCGGGCCTCGATGCCCAGCTCGCTGACGCCCTCGGCGGCGATCAGGCAGCGGTCGACCGGCTGCAGGTCGTGCGAGCGGTGCTTGCGCAGGCCGACCTTCCCGGTCGCCGGGTCCACCGCGTACTGGACGCGGGTGCGCCAGGCCGGCACCTGCCCGGGCGCCAGCTTGCCGCCGACCGGCTCGACGCTGCCGTCCCAGCCTGCCTCGGCCGGGGTGAGCCCGGCCAGCTTGGCCAGCTGCTCGGTCAGCACCGCCGCCTTGAGCTTGCGCTGCCCGCCCGGGGTGACGTGCTGCCAGTCGCAGCCGCCGCACTTGCCGGGCCCGGAGAACGGGCACGGCGCCTCGATCCGCTCCTTGGCGGCCTCCAGGACCTCCACGGCGTCGGCCCGCAGGAAGCGGGAGGTGGAGGTGCCCTCGGTCACCAGCGCGACGACCTTCTCACCGGGCAGCGTGTGCCGCACGAACAGCACCCGCCCCTCGTGCCGGGCCACGCAGTGCCCGCCGCCGTGGGCGACCGGGCCGACCTCGACCTCGTAGCGCTGCCCGACCAGCGAGTCGCCGGACGGCGTCTCGGGCCGCGGCGAGCGCACGGCGGTGCGCAGCGCCTTGGGCGGCCGAACCGCCTGCTTGCGCGGCGCCTTCCGGCCCGCACCGCCGTCACCGGCGGCACCCGCGGCACCGGCGCCGCCCTGGTCGGCCGCACCCTTGCCGGGCGCCTTGCCGGCCGTCTTCCCGGCAGCAGCCTTCCCGGTCGCCGACTTGCCTACAGCAGCCTTGCCTGCGGCAGCCTTCCCGGCGGCCGGCTTCCCGGTCGCAGCCTTCCCGGCGGCCGCGCCGCGGCCCGGCTGCCGGTCGTCCGACGGCGTCGGCTCCGCGGGGACGACCGGCGCGGTGCGCGCGGTCAGCCCCTCGCGGTCGGTGGCCTCCGGGCGGGACGGCCGGCCCCAGCGCGGCCGGGAGACCTGCCCGGGCTGGGAGCCGCCCCGGCGGGCGCCCTTGCCGGAGGAGCCGGAGGAGCCCGAGGAACGGGGCGGGTTGTTGCGCGTCACTGGGAGGAGTCCTTGCTGCGGTCGGCGGTGCCACCGGCGCTCGTGCCGGTGGAGACGGAATCCTTCGACTTTACGGCCTTCGGGGCCCGAGGCTCGCCACGCCGGACGGCACCCGGCGCCGACCAGGCCTTCTGCGGCTTGCGGCGCTCCGAGGACTCCAGCTGCCAGGGCACCGAGGTGACCATCACACCGGGCTTGAACAGCAGGCGTCCCTTGAGCCGCAGCGCGCTCTGGTTGTGCAGCAGGTGCTCGTACCAGTGGCCGACCACGTACTCGGGGATGTAGACCGACACCACGTCGCGCGGGCTGCTGCGGCGCAGGTTCTTCACGTAGTCCAGCACCGGGCCGGTGATCTCGCGGAACGGCGAGTCCAGCACCTTGAGCGGCACCTCGATGCCGCGCTCGTCCCACTCCCGCCGCAGCGCCGCCGTGTCGGCCGGGTCCACGTTGACCGTGACGGCCTCCAGGGTGTGGGCGCGGGCCAGCCTGGCGTAGGCGAGGGCGCGCAGCGCCGGCTTGTGCAGCTTGGAGACCAGCACGATGGCGTGCACCCGGGTGGGCAGCACCACGTCGTCCGGCTCCTCGGCGGCGATGAGCTCCTCGGAGACCCGGTCGTAGTGGCGCCGGATGCCCTTCATCATCACGAACAGCACGACCATCGCCGCGATCGCGATCCAGGCGTGGCTGATCTTGGTGACCAGAACGACGATCAGCACGGCCATGGTCATCACCAGGCCGAAGGTGTTGATCGCCCGGCTGCGGTGCATGTGGCGGCGCTTGGCCGGGTCGGTCTCGGTGCGCAGCAGCCTGGTCCAGTGCCGGATCATCCCGGACTGGCTCATGTTGAAGGAGACGAAGACGCCGACGATGTAGAGCTGGATCAGCCGGTTGGGGTCGGCGTCGAAGGCGATGATGAACAGGATCGCGGCGATCGCCAGCAGGATGATGCCGTTGGAGAAGGCCAGCCGGTCGCCGCGGGTGTGCAGCTGCCGCGGCAGGTAGCGGTCCTGGGCGAGGATCGAGCCGAGCACCGGGAAGCCGTTGAAGGCGGTGTTGGCGGCCAGCACCAGGATCAGGCCGGTGACGGCGGCGACGAAGTAGAAGCCGGGCGTGAAGCTGCTGAACACGGCCTCGCTGATCTGGGCCAGCGCGGTCTTCTGGTGGTAGCCGGACGAGGCGCCGCCGAGCTGCTCGGCCGGGTTCTCGGCCATCTGGACGCCGGTCAGCCGGGCCAGCCAGATGATGCCCATGAACATCACGACGGCGATGCTCGCCATCATCAGCAGCGTGGTGGCGGCGTTCTTGCTCTTGGGCTTGCGGAAGGCGGGCACGCCGTTGGAGATGGCCTCCACGCCGGTGAGCGCGGCACAGCCGGAGGAGAACGACTTCAGCAGCAGGAACACCAGCGCGAAACCGCCCAGCGACGCGTTGCCGGGGGTGGCGGCCAGCGTGAATCCGGAGCTCTCGGCGGGCATGTCCTGGCCGAGCACGAAGTGCCGGAAGAACCCGAAGCCGACCATCCCGATCACGCCGATCATGAAGGCGTAGGTGGGAACGGCGAAGGCGGTACCGGATTCGCGCACACCGCGCAGGTTGATCGCCATCAGTACGACGACCACGATGACCGACACGGTCAGTTCGTGGCCGCGCAGCGCGGGAACGGCGGACACCACGTTGGCGACGCCCGAGGTGGTGGACACGGCCACGGTGAGCACGTAGTCCACCATCAGCGCGCTGGCGACCACCAGACCGGCGGCCGGCCCGTGGTTGACGGTCGCCACCTCGTAGTCGCCGCCACCGCTGGGATAGGCGTGCACGTTCTGCCGGTAGGAGGCGACGACGGCGAGCATGACGACCGCGACGACGACGCCGATCTGCCAGGAGAAGTGGATCGCCGAGGCACCCGCGATGGAGAGCGTCAGCAGGATCTCCTCGGGGGCGTACGCGACCGAGGAGAGCGCGTCCGAGGCGAACACGGGCAGCGCGATCCGCTTGGGGAGAAGTGTTTCGCCCAGTTTGTCGCTGCGCAGCGCGCGCCCGATCAGGATGCGTTTCGGAAGGTCTTTCGGCATAGGCACGTTAAGGAATCGTAGGGGCTCCCCGGACAAGGCTCCGCCGTTTGTCCCCCCCTTCGTCGCGACTGCGTTCTACGGACCGGCTAGCGTGTCGGATACGAGTCGGCGGGCAACACTCGTGATGTCAGGTGTTGCCGGGGCCGGCGCCCCACGAGAACGCTCGCCCGGACGACCGGGCGGGAAAGGGAGATGAACGGTGTTTGCGCAGGTCAGTACCCCGACGGAACGGGTGAGGTAGCGCCGGTGCACATCGTCATCATGGGCTGCGGCCGGGTGGGGTCGGCCCTCGCCAGAGCCCTGGAGAAACAGGGCCACTCGGTGGCCGTGGTCGACCAGGACCCGACCGCCTTCCGTCGGCTGGGCGCCGGGTTCAACGGGCGCCGGGTGACCGGTGTCGGCTTCGACCAGGACACCCTGCGCGAGGCGGGCATCGAGGAGGCCGGCGCGTTCGCCGCGGTCTCCAGCGGTGACAACTCCAACATCATCGCCGCGCGGGTGGCCCGGGAGAACTTCGGCGTCGAGAACGTCGCCGCCCGGATCTACGACCCCCGCCGCGCCGAGGTGTACCAGCGCCTGGGCATCCCGACCGTGGCGACGGTCCGCTGGACCGCCGACCAGATGCTGCGCCGGCTGCTGCCCAGCGGCGCCGAGCCGCTGTGGCAGGACCCGAGCGGCGGCGTCCAGCTGGCCGAAGTGGCGTACGACCCGCGCTGGGTCGGCCACCGGATCAGCCTGCTGGAGGAGGCCTCCGGCACCCGGGTGGCGTTCGTCACCCGGCTCGGCGAGGGCGTCCTGCCCACGTCGCAGATGGTGGTGCAGGAGGGCGACCTGGTGCACGTGATGCTGCGCCGGGCCGACCTGACGGCCGTCGAGGCCGCGTTCGCGCAGGGGCCGAAGGAGGAGGGTCACTGATGCGGGTCGCCATTGCCGGGGCCGGTGCCGTGGGCCGCTCGATCGCGGGCGAGCTGCTGGAGAACGGCCACGAGGTCCTGCTGATAGACAAGAACCCCAACTCCATCTCGGTGGAGCGGGTGCCCATGGCGGAGTGGCTGCTGGCCGACGCCTGCGAGATCACCTCGCTGGACGAGGCGGCGCTGCAGCGCTGCCACGTGGTGATCGCCGCGACCGGTGACGACAAGGTCAACCTGGTCGTCTCGCTGCTCGCAAAGACCGAGTACGCGGTGCCGCGGGTGGTCGCCCGGGTGAACAACCCCAAGAACGAGTGGCTCTTCAACGAGTCCTGGGGCGTGGACGTGGCCGTGTCCACCCCGCGCCTGATGTCCGCCCTGGTCGAGGAGGCGGTCAGCGTCGGCGACCTGGTCCGCCTGATGCGCTTCAGCCAGGGCAACGCCAACCTGGTCGAGCTGACCCTGGCCTCCGACACCGAGCTGGTCGGCACCCGGGTCGGCGACGTGGCCTGGCCGCAGGACACCGCGCTGGTGACCATCATCCGCGAGGGCCGGGTGCTGGTGCCGGGCAAGGACGACACCCTGGAGGGCGGCGACGAGCTGCTCTTCGTCGCCGCCCAGGAGCGCGAGGAGGAGCTGGAGGAGCTGCTGTCGGCCACTTCCGGCGCCCAGTAGCACCGGCGGAACGACCGAGGGCCCGCACCCCGGCTGGGTGCGGGCCCTCGGTCCTGCCCGGGCACGTGCCCGGGCACGTGCCCGGGGCGGGGCGGGGAGCGGCTACTTCGCCGGCTCCTCCTCCTCGTCGTCCAGTTGCGCCTTGATCGGCGGCGGCGCCTTCAGCAGGATCTGCCAGGTCACGTACATCGCCAGCAGCAGCGGCGGGATGCCGAGGGCCACCTTCAGCCAGCCCAGCAGGTTGACGTTGTGGGTGAAGTACAGCGGGAAGAGGATCAGGGGCTTGAGGCCCATGATCACCACCCAGGCCCAGGTCGCCCTGGTGTAGGCGGCGAGCCGGCCCGGGTTCTCCTTGCGCCAGGTGAACATCTCACCGGTGATCGGGCCGAGCATCACGCCGATCATCGGCCAGCGCGCCAGCGCGGAGGCCGCCAGGGCGATGCAGTAGCCGACGTTCCAGAGCAGGCCGGGCAGGTAGAAGTCCTCGGCCTTGCCGCTCTTCATCGAGATCCAGGCGCCGAGGGCGACGCCGAACACCCCGCTGAAGGCGTGCTGGATGGTCTCCCGCTTCGCCAGCCGGGCCACCACCAGCAGCCCGCTCAGGCCGAGCGCGGCCCAGGCCGAGGTGCTGACCTGGTGGGTGAGGTTGTACGTGACGATGAAGACCAGGCCGGGCAGCGTCATGTCGATCATGCCGCGCACGCCGCCGAAGGCCTTCAGGACGGTGTCGGCGGCCTCCTTGGAGGCTGCCTTGCGGGCGGCCTCCTCGGCCGCCGCGTCGTGGGCCAGGTCGAGCTGGGCGGCGTCGCCGCCGGGCTGGTTGCTCACGCTGATTCGCTCCCGTGTCCGACCGGACGCAGCTCGTAGCGGGGGTTGAACAGCACGCGGCGCCCGCGTGCGTGACTGATCCGGCCGCTGGCGACCAGCCGGCGACCCGGCTCTATGCCCGCGATCGAGCGGCGGCCGAGCCAGACCACGTCCAACGCCTCGGTGCCGTCGAAGAGTTCGGCCTCCAGGGCCGGCACCCCGGCCCGCGGCCGGAGCGTCACCGTGCGCAGCGTGCCCGCGACGGTCACCAGCTCACGGTCCCCGCAGCCCGCGATCGGCGTGCATCCCGACTCCGCGGCGGTCTCCTGGCGCAGTTCCTCCGCGTCCAGCTCCTCGGCCGAGGAGGTCAGCCGGCTGAGCATGCGGCGGAACCGCCCCTGCGGCTGGCCGCTGCTGTTGTCACCACTCATGTCGGAAGGGTACCGGTTTCCGGGCCCCCGGCGGCAGGTCGTTCAGCCACCGGGGGCAACCGCGGTCAGCTCTCGAACCGGTATCCCATTCCCGGCTCGGTGATGAAGTGGCGCGGGTGCGAGGGGTCGTGCTCCAGCTTGCGGCGCAACTGGGCGAGGTAGACCCGCAGGTAGTTGGTCTCGGTGCGGTACGCGGGGCCCCACACCTCCTGGAGCAGCTGGGTCTGGCTGACCAGCCGCCCGGCGTTGCGGACCAGCACCTCCAACAGGTGCCACTCGGTCGGGGTGAGGCGTACGTCGACACCGTCCCGGTTGACCTTCTTCGCCGCGAGGTCGACCGTGAAGCTCTCGGTGACGACCAGCGAGTCCGCCTCCCCCGCCACCGGCTCGGCCCGCCGCACGGCGGCCCGCATCCGGGCGAGCAACTCGTCCATGCCGAACGGCTTGGTGACGTAGTCGTCGGCGCCCGCGTCCAGGGCCTCGACCTTCTCGTCCGAGGCGTGCCGGGCCGACAGCACGATGATCGGCACCCGGGTCCAGCCGCGCAGGCCGCGGATCACCTCGACGCCGTCCATGTCGGGCAGGCCCAGGTCGAGGACGACGACGTCCGGATGGCGGGCCGCGGCCAGTTCCAGGGCGCTCGCGCCGTCATGGGCCGCGTCCACCTCGTACTTGCGGGCCTTGAGGTTGATCACCAGCGCGCGGACGATCTGCGGTTCGTCGTCCACGACGAGGACCCGGGTCATTTACGGGCTCCGCCTTTCGGGGCTGTCTGACTTGAGGACTGTGGGACTGGCTTTCGGTACGACGTACGACGTACGGCACCGGTCGGCGACGGGCCCGGCCGGTGCGCGTCCGCTTCTCACGTGATCAGCTCCGAGAGCGGACCGCTCCCGTCGCCGCGCGGCTCACCCGGCTCGTCCGGTTCCGGCGGCCGTTCGACGGCCGGCAGGCTGACGACCATGGTGAGGCCGCCGCCGGGGGTGTCCTCGGCGGTGACGCTACCGTCCATCGCCTCGACGAAGCCCCGCGCCACCGCGAGCCCGAGGCCCACACCGGCACCGCGCGGCGCGTCGCCGTAGCGCTGGAACGGCGCGAAGATCTTCTCCTTGGCGTCCTCGGGCACCCCCGGCCCGCGGTCGACGATCCGCAGCTCGACCCGGCCCGGCTGCCCCGGCTGCTCCAGCGCGTCGGCCTTGACCAGCACCTTGACGCCCTCCGGGCTGTACTTGACGGCGTTCTCGACCAGGTTGGCCAGCGAGCGCTCCAGCAGCCCGCCGTCGGCCCGGATCATCGGCAGCGTCTCCGGGACGTCCAGCCGGACGGACTCCGGCGGCACCCCGCCGAGCGCGTAGGGCACCACCTCGTCCAGGTCGGTCTCCTGGATCAACGGGGTGACCGTCCCGGTGTGCAGCCGGCTCATGTCGAGCAGGTTGTTGATCAGGTGGTCCAACCGGTCGGCCCCGGCCTCGATGCCCTCCAGGAGCTCGGCCTCGTCCTCCGGGTCCCACTGGACGTCGGCCGACCGCAGCGAGCTCACCGAGGCCTTGATGCCCGCCAGCGGGGTGCGCAGGTCGTGCGAGACGGCGGCCAGCAGGGCGGTCCGGATCCGGTTGCCCTCGGCCTCCCGCCGGGCCGAGGCGGCCTCCCGGGACAGCCGGCGGCGCTCCAGCACCACCGCGGCCTGCGCGGCGAAGGCCCCGAGCAGGCGCCGGTCCGCCCCGGGCAGCACCCGGCCGCGCAGCACCAGGGCCAGGCTGTCGCCGACCGGGACATCCACGTCGGCCTCCTCCGGGCGCTCCGGCGGCCGCGGCCCCGCGGAGGCCACCGGCACCCAGGGGCCGAGCGGGTCGGGGCGCTCCAGCAGCGCGGCGCTCTCCTGCCCGAAGGTCTCCCGGACCTGTTCCATCAGCGCGGTCAGCACCCCGTCCCCGTTCGGCGCGCCGCGCAGCACCGTGCCGGCCAGCGCGCTGAGCGTCTGCGCCTCGGTCTGGCTGCGGGCCGCCTGGTGGGTGCGCCGGGCCGCCAGGTCCACCACGGAGGCCACCGATATGCCGACGATGGTGAATATCGCCACCGCCATGATGTTCTGCGGCTCGTTGATCGTGAAGGTGTGCAGCGGCGGCGTGAAGTAGTAGTTCAGCACCGAGGAGCCGACCAGCGCCGAGCCGATCGCCGGCAGCAGGCCCCCGACCAGCGCCGCGCAGACCGTCAGCGACAGGAACAGCAGCATGTCGGTGGAGAGCCCCAGCCCGCCGATCGCGGTCAGCACGATCGCCAGCAGCGGCGGACCGGCCAGTCCGACCAGCCAGCCGCCGACCGTCCGGCTCCGGCCCAGGTCGGTGGTCCGGCGGACGGGCCGCTTGCCGCTGCCGTGCCCGGCGTGCTCGTGGGTGACCATGTGGACGTCGATGTCCCCGGCCTCCCGGGTCACCGTGGTGCCCACGCCGGGCCCGTACAGGTACTGCCAGCCGGGCCGGCGGCTGGTGCCGAGCACGATCTGGGTGGCGTTCACGCCCCGGGCGAAGTCCAGCAGACCAGCGGCGGGGTCGTCGCCCAGCACGGCGTGGAAGGAGCCGCCGAGGCTCTCCACCAGTGCGCGCTGCTCGATCAGGGTCTGCGGCGAGCCGGTGCCGGACAGGCCGTCCGAGCGGGAGATGTGGACGGCGAGCAGTTCACCGCCGGAGACCCGGGCCGCGATCCTGGCCGCCCGACGGATCAGCGTCGCCCCCTCGGGGCCGCCGGTCAGGCCCACCACGATCCGCTCCCTGGCCTGCCAGGTGCCCTCGATGCCCTGCTCGGCCCGGTACTTCTGGAGGTACTCGTCCACCCGGTCCGCGGTCCACAGCAGCGCCAGCTCGCGCAGCGCGGTCAGGTTGCCCGGGCGGAAGTAGTTGGCGAGCGCGGCGTCGATCTTCTCCGGCATGTACACGTTGCCGTGCGCCAGCCGCCGCCGCAGTGCCTGCGGGGACATGTCCACGAGCTCGATCTGGTCGGCCCGCCGGACCACCTCGTCCGGCACGGTCTCGCGCTGGCGCACCCCCGTGATGCCCGCGACGGCGTCGCCCAGCGACTCCAGGTGCTGCACGTTGACGGTGGAGATCACGTCGATCCCGGCCGCCAACAGCTCCTCGACGTCCTGCCAGCGCTTCTCGTTGCGGCAGCCGGGGACGTTGGTGTGCGCCAGCTCGTCCACCAGGGCGACCTGGGGGCGGCGGGCGAGGACGGCGTCCAGGTCCATCTCGGAGAACCTGGCACCCCGGTGCAACACCTGCTGCCGCAGCACGACCTCCAGCCCGGCGACCATCTCCGCGGTACGCCGACGGCCGTGGTCCTCCACGAACGCCACCACGACGTCCGTGCCACGCTCCTGCCGGCGGTGCGCCTCCGCGAGCATGGCGTACGTCTTGCCGACCCCGGGGGCGGCCCCGAGGTAGATGCGCAGCCTTCCGCGTCCCATGAGCACCATTCTTGATCCGGCCATGCCCGGGAGCTACCCCCGGACACCTGTTCCCCTTCCCTTCGAGACTACGGCGTGACCAACGATTTTCCGCTGATCAGTCCGCTGATCAGGCGGTTTTAGCGGCATATTGACGGTGTACCAGCCACTCGGCGGGGGTCGTTCGGCAGGTACCGGGTCGGCGCCCGACCGCCCTCCGATCGAATTCCGGTCGAACCCCGAAGCGGGCAGGAGAAGGCCCCGGAAATGCGAAAAACCCCCATCCGGATACCGGATGGGGGTTTTTCTGAATGATTGTTCGGCGGCGTCCTACTCTCCCACAGGGTCCCCCCTG
>NZ_JBHTRF010000036.1:0-21349 GCF_042796115.1 Kitasatospora sp. NPDC056446
GGGGGGCTCCCCCCCCCCCCCGCGGTGCTGCTGCGCGTCCCCCCCCCCCCGCCACCGCCGGGCTGGGTGCGCTCTCTCCTCCGCCCCCCCCCTTCCGCGTTCCGTCCGTACTTCCGTCCGACCGTCTGCCTGTCCGTCCGTACTTCTGTCCGTCTGTCCGTCTGTCCGACCGACCGACCGACCGGAGGACGAGCGCGCCGCCGCCCTCAGCAGCAGTCCTGGACCACCAGCCCGGCGGGCAGCTGGTCCCCGCCGAAGACCGCGACCGTCGCCGGGTCCCCGCCGAGCGCGGCCACCGCGAGCAGCAGCGCCCCGGCCGTCCAGGTGGTGCGCTCCTCCGGCCAGATCGCGTCGTCCTCGAAGACGTACCCGGTCCAGTACGAGCCGTCCTCGTGCCGCAGGTGCTTCTGGATCCAGCGCAGGATGTCCACCGCGCGGTCGGACTGCCCGATCGCCCAGAGCGCCAGCGCCAGTTCGGCGCTCTCGCCGCCGGTCACCCACGGACGGTCGCTGACGCAGCGCACGCCGAGGCCGGGGACGACGAAGCGGTCCCAGTCCCGCTCGATCCGGGCCACCGCCGCGTCGCCGCGCAGGCCGGTGCCGAGCACCGGGTAGTACCAGTCCATCGAGTAGCGGTCCTTGTCCAGGAACCGCTCCGGGTGGTGGGCGATGGCGTGCCGGAGCCGGCCGGCCGCGAGCTCCCAGTCGGGCTGCGGCTCCTCCAGGTAGTCGGCGATCGCCAGGCCGCAGCGCAGCGCGTGCAGGACGCTGGACGAGCCGGTGAGCAGCGCCTCGTCGGTGGCGGTGCCGTCCTCGGCCACCCGCCAGGCGATCGGGCCGCCGGGCAGCCGCAGGGCGGTGATGAAGTCCAGAGCGCGCCGGACGACCGGCCAGATCCACTCCAGGAAGGCGTCGTCGCCGGTGCTGAGGTGGTGGTGCCAGACCCCGACCGCCACGTAGGCGCAGAAGTTGCTCTCCTTGGCGCGGTCGGTGACCACGCCGTCGGTGTAGGCGGCGTACCAGGAGCCGTCCGGGTTCTGGGCGGCCGCGAGCCAGCGGTAGGCGGCCTCGGCGGCGGCGTGCTCGCCGGCCGTGTCGAGGGCCATCGCGGCCTCGGTGTGGTCCCAGGGGTCGAGGTGGTGGCCGGCGAACCACGGTATGGCGCCGTCCGGGCGCTGCTCGGCGAGGATGCTGCGCACGGTGCCGGCGGCCTGCTCGGCGTCGAGCACGCCGTCGAGCAGCAGCACCTCGGGGACGGCGGCGGTCACGCCGCGCCGCCCGGCGCGCGGTTCGGCTTGGAGGCGTACGCGACGAAGCTCTTGCCGATGACCGGGTTGAGGGCCCGCTCGGCGGCCTTGGTGAGGGTGCTGATCACCGGGGTGCCGACGATGTCCCAGACCAGCAGCTGGTGGTAGGCCTTGACCGGCAGCGCCTTGTCGTTGTCCACGCCGACCGCGCACTTGATCCACCAGTACGGCGAGTGCAGCGCGTGCGCGTGGTGGGTGCCGTACGGCCGCAGGCCGGCGTCCTTGAGCTTGTCGAGCAGTTCGTCGCCCCGGTAGATCCGGATGTGGCCGCCCTCGACCTCGTGGTACTCGTCGGACAGCGCCCAGCAGATCTTCTCGGGCAGCCAGCGCGGCACGGTGACGGCGAGCAGGCCGCCCGGCTTGAGGACCCGGAACATCTCGTTGAGCACGCCCTTGTCGTCGGGGATGTGCTCCATCACCTCGGAGATGATGATCTTGTCGAAGTACTCGTCCTCGAACGGCAGCGCCAGCGCGTTGCCCTCCATCGCGACCGCCGACGCGCCCTCGGGGGCCTCACCGGCCTGCTCCATCGCCGCGAACCACTTGGTGACCTCGGCGATCTCCTCGGTGTTCTGGTCGAGGGCGATCACGTTGGCACCGCGGCGGTAGCACTCGAACGCGTGCCGGCCCCCGCCGCAGCCCAGGTCGAGCACCCGGTCGCCGGGGGCGAGCGGGAAGCGCGAGAAATCGACGGTCAGCACTGCAGGACTCCCATTCCTATTGCCACCAAGCGCTCTTGACGCTTCGTCACGCATCGTCGAGCGAACTCGCCCCGGGCCGTTCCGCTCCGGGCCTTCCGCTCGGGGCCGTTCCACCCCGGCCGTTCCGCTCCGGCCGTTCCGCTCCGGCCGACCCGCTCCGGCCGTTCCGCTCCGGCCGACCCGCTCCGGCCGACCCGCCGGGCGCCGGCGCCCGGGCCCGGCTCAGGCCACGTACCGCCAGCCGGGCCCGGAGCGGGCCCGGGCACCGGCGCCGGTGGCGATCGCCGCCCGGTACGCCTCGGCGGTCAGCTCGGCGGCCCGCTCCCAGGTGAACCGGGCCAACACCCGCTCCCGTCCGGCCGCGCCCAGCCGGGCCCGCAGCCCGGGGTCGTCCAGCAGCCGGCCGAGCGCGCCGGCCAGCACGTCCGCCTCCCCCGGCGGCACGGCCAGGCAGGTCTCCCCGTCCGGCCCGGCGACCTCGGGGATCGCCCCGCCGGTGGTGGCGACCAGCGGGGTGCCGGTGGCCATCGCCTCGGCGGCGGGCAGCGAGAAGCCCTCGTACAGCGACGGGACGCAGGCCACCTCGGCCGAGCGGTACAGGTCGACCAGCTCGCCGTCGGTCAGGCCGCTGCGGAACTCGATGTGCTCCGCCAGCCCGAAGCGGCGCACCGCCTCGGCCACCGGCCCGTCCTCCTTCTGCGGCTTGCCGACCACCACCAGGTGGGCGTCCCGCTCGGTGCGGACCTTGGCGAGCGCCTCCACCAGGAACACCAGCCCCTTGAGCGGGACGTCCGCGCTGGAGGTGGTGACGATCCGCCCGGGCACCCGCGCGACCGTGTCCGAGGGCGACCAGAGCCGGGTGTCGGCGCCGATCGGCACCACCGAGATCGCGCCGGGCGCGGCGCCCAGGTGCTCGGCGATCTCGCGCTGCGAGGTGCCGGAGACGGTGATCACGCGGTCCAGCCGGGCGGCGACCCGGCGCTGCATCCGGGTGAAGGCGTACCAGCGGCGCAGCGAGAGCCGCTTGACCCGGGTGGTCGCCGCGTCCAGCTCCAGCTGCCGGTCGACGGTGATCGGGTGGTGGATGGTGGTGACCAGCGGGAAGCCGTGCCGGGCCAGGCCCAGCAGGCCGTAGCCGAGGGTCTGGTTGTCGTGCACCACGTCGTAGCGGCCCTTGTGGGCGGCCAGGTACCGGCGGGCGCGCAGCGAGAAGGTCAGCGGCTCGGGGAAGCCGCCGGTGCGCATGGTGGCGAACTCCAGCACGTCCACCGGGCCGCGGAACTCACCGCGGGCGGGGGTGCGGAACGGGTCGTCGGCGCGGTAGAGGTCCAGACTGGGCAGTTCGACCAGGCGCACCGAGCCGGGGCCCTCGACCTCGTCCAGCACGGGGTAGGGCTGGGCGCCGATCACGTCCACGTGGTGGCCGAGCCTGGCCAGCTCACGCGAGAGGTGCCGTACGTACACGCCCTGACCGCCGCAGAAGGGGTCCCCGCGGTACGACAGCAGGGCAATCCGCAGCGGCTGCGCGGTCATCCTGGGCCCTCTTCTCTAGCTGCTGATCGTGCTGCCGGTTGTGCGGCCGGTCGCTAAAGTAGATCAGGTTTCAGTGGCTGTGGAACTCGTCATCGACCACGTGAACAATGAGAGACCTCGAAGATACCGGCCCGTAGCTTTTCCTCAGGAGCCAGGGCTGGTGATTCCCGCCACGCCGACCGCCCCGCCCGACCCCTGCCGACCCCTGCCGACCTGTGGAAGCACACCGCCACTCTCGCCTGCCCGGGAGCACCCTTGCCGCCGTCGACCGAGCCCCTGACCCCGACCCCCGTCGCGCTCCGGCCCGGTGAGCTGCCGCTGACCACGCCGCAGGCCGAGCGCCGCCGGCGGATCCTGCGGGCCGCCACCGCGCTGGCCGCCCGGGGCGGGTACGAGGCGGTGCAGATGCGGGAGGTCGCGGAGAGCGCCCAGGTGGCGCTGGGCACGCTCTACCGGTACTTCCCGTCCAAGGTGCACCTGCTGGTCGCGGTGATGCTGGAGCAGTTGCAGGGCCTGCACGAGCACATCCGGCGGCACCCGCCGACCGACCCGGAACCGGCCCTGCGGGTCGCCGACACCCTCACCCGGGCCTTCCACGCCCTTCAGCGCGAGCCGCTGCTCGCCGAGGCGATGGTCCGGGCGCTGTCCTTCGCGGACCGCTCGGTCGGCGCCGAGGTGGACCAGGTCAGCGTGGCCACCGGGCAGCTCATCCTGGACGCGATCGGCCAGTCCGGCCCGCCCAGCGAGAGCCAGCGCGCGGCGGTGCGGGTGATCGAGCACACCTGGCACTCGGCGCTCGTCGCCTGGCTCTCCGGGCGCGCCTCGATCGCCGAGGTCCGGGCCGACCTGCACACCGCGGCCCGGCTGCTCACCCTGCCCTGACTGGAACCTGTTCCTGCCGCCTCCCGGCGCGCGGGCGGACCGACGCCGCCCCGGCGGTTAGAGTCGACGGGCAGCACAACTCCATCCCGCTCCTCCCCCGGGGAAAGCCGGTGCGAATCCGGCGCTGACCCCGCAACCGTGAGCCCGGCCCGCTGGGCCACCGGGCGAGTCGGAGCACCCGGGGAGGGGCGAGCGGCTCGACCGGACGCACCCGCCCGGCACCGTCGAGGACTACGGAACGGCCCCGCCCGGGCCACCACCGCTCATCGAAAGGCACACCCGCACCATGCTGACCGCCGCCCGCCTGGGCGCCGCCGCCCTGTCCGCCGCGCTGCTCGTCGGCGCCGCCGCCGGACCGGCCCTGGCCGACAGCCCCGCGCCGACCCCCGCCGCCGTCCCCGACGGCCTGTACGGGAAGAGCGACCCGACGTACGACGGCGTGTGGCGGCAGTCCCTGGCGCTCGTCGCGCTGAAGGAGGCCGAGGTCACCCCGGCCGACTCGGCGGTCGGCTGGCTCACCGGCCAGCAGTGCGAGGACGGCGGCTGGCCCTCCTACCGGGCGGCCGGCGCGGCCTGCGACCCCAAGACCGAGGACAGCAACGCCACCGCCGTCGCCATCCAGGCCCTGGTCGCCCTCGGCGGCCACCAGCCGGCCGTCGACAAGGGCGTCGCCTGGCTCAAGGCCAACCAGAACGCCGACGGCAGCTGGGCCTACAACCCCGGCAGCCCGGGCGACGCCAACTCGACCGGGCTCGCCGTCAACGCGCTGTTCGCCGCCAGGACCGACCCGGCGAGCGTCGCCAAGGCCGGGGCCGGCTCCGCGTCCGGGACCGCCGGGGCCGGGGCCGGGGCCGGGAAGAACGCGCTCGAAGGCCTCGCCCGCTTCCAGCTCGGCTGCGCCGCCCCCGCCGACCAGCGCGGCGCCTACGCCTACCAGCCGGACCCCGCCACCGGCGCCCTCGCCCCCAACACCCTGGCCAGCGCCCAGGCCGCCCTCGCCGCCACCGGCGGGCACCTGCCCGTCGCCACCTCGGTGCGCACCCAGACCGAGCCCAAGCCGCTCGCCTGCGCCGACGGCTCCGCGCCCGCCACCGTCCCGCACGCCGAGGCGGGCGAAGCCGTCGGCGCCTACCTCACCGGCCTGCTCGCGGCCGGCGGCAACCACCTCACCCTCACCACCCCGGGCGCCGCCCCCACCCCGGACTACACCGCGACCGCCTGGGCCGCCCTCGCCCTCATCCAGGGCGGCCACCCCGAGCAGGCCTCCGGCGCCGTCGACTGGCTGGACGGGCAGGAAGCCGCCTGGACCAAGGACGGCACCGACGCCGGCGCCACCGCCACCCTGCTCCTGGTCAGCCAGGCCGACCACCGGGCCGCCGCCGAGCTCACCGGCAAGCTCACCGCCCTGGGCCCCGCCCCCAAGGCCACCGCCGCCACCCCGGCGGACACCGGCACGGCGAAGAAGAAGCACGACGGGTTCAGCCAGTACTGGCTGATCGGCATCGGCCTGCTCGTCGGCATCGGCGGCGGCCTGCTCCTCAGCCTCCAGCGCAAGCGCAACCCCAACCTCTGATGCACCCGGTCCGCCGCGCGCCCCGCCGCCCCGCCGCCCGCGCGCGCCTCGTCGCACCGGGCCGCCCGCCGGTCCGGCCGTTGCTCCTGACGCCGATCCGGCCACTGCTCCTCACGCTGGTCACGGCGCTCGCCGGGGCGCTGCTGGCCGTCGCCGGTGCCGCGCCCGCGCAGGCGGCGGGCTACCGCTACTGGTCGTTCTGGCGCGGCGCCGAGGGCGGCGGCTGGGCGTACCAGCAGCAGGGGCCCGCGATCGCGGTGCCGCCGGACGGCGCGGTGGACGGCTGGCGGTTCGCGGCGAGCCCCGACGGCGGGCAGGACGCCGCGAAGCCGCGGACCGCCGGGAGCTTCGCGGACATCTGCGCGCAGACCCCCGCGCAGGACGGCCGCAAGCGGGTGGCCGTGGTGCTGGACTTCGGGACCGCCGAGGACACCGGGGCCACCGGCGGGCCTTCCGCCGGAGCCTCTGCCGGGCCTTCCGCCGGAGCCACCGCGGGCACCCCCGCCGGGGCCGTCCCCGAGACGCGGACGGCCTGCGCCGCCGTCGCCCCGCGCGCCACCTCCGCCGAGGTGCTGGCCGTCGTCGCGCCGCCGCTGCGGTACGACACCAACGGCCTGCTGTGCGCCATCGCCGGGTACCCGAAGGCGGGCTGCGCCGACCAGGTCGGCGCGGCGGGCGCCGCGAAGCCGGACGGCGCCGCCACCCCCGCCGACCACGGCAGCGGCCCGGACGTCGGGCTGATCGCCGGTGGCGCGCTGGTCGCCGTCCTCGCGGGCGGCGCCGTCTGGCAGGCGCGCCGCCGCCGTACCCCGTGAACCCCGCCCAGGCCCCACCCGATCCAGGACCGTCCCCGTGAGCAGCACCACCCGCCGTACCGCCCGCAGCACCCGACCGCCCACCGGCCCCCGCCAACTGCACCCCGGGGCCTGGTGGTTGTGGGCGCTGGGGCTGGGCGCCGCGGCCACCCGCACCACCAACCCGGCGATCCTGCTGCTGCTCGTCGCCGTCGCCGGGTACGTGGTCGCGGCCCGGCGCGGCGACGCGCCCTGGTCGCGCTCGTACGGGGCGTTCCTGCGGCTGGGGCTGCTGGTGCTCGGCATCCGGCTGGTGTTCGCCGTCTTCCTCGGCTCGCCCGTCCCCGGCACCCATGTGCTGTTCACCCTGCCCGAAGTGCCGCTGCCGCACTGGGCGCAGGGCGTGCGGATCGGCGGACGGGTCACCGTCGAGGGCCTGCTCGCCGCCCTGTACGACGGGCTGCGCCTGGCCACCCTGCTGGTCTGCGTCGGCGCCGCCAACTCCCTGGCCAGCCCGGCCCGGCTGCTGCGCGCCCTGCCCGGCGCGCTCTACGAGGCGGGCGTGGCGGTGGTGGTGGCGATGACCTTCGCGCCGAACCTGGTCGCCGACGTCCGCCGGCTGCGCGCCGCCCGGCGCCTGCGCGGCCGTTCCGACAAGGGCGTCGCGGCCGTGCTGAGCGTCGGACTGCCGGTGCTGGAAGGCGCGTTGGAGCGTTCCATCGCCCTGGCCGCCGCGATGGACACCCGCGGCTTCGGCCGCACCGCCGACGTCCCGCCCCGGCTCGCCCGGGTGACGGCGGCACTCACCCTCGCCGGACTGCTCGGGATCTGCCTGGCCGCGTACGGACTGCTGACCGCCGGCGGCACCGGCTGGGCCCTGCCCGTCCTCGGAGCCGGCCTCGCCGCCGCCTTCGCCGGACTGCTGCTCGGCAGCCGACGGTCCGCCAGAACCCGCTACCGGCCCGACCCCTGGGCCCTGCCGGAATGGCTGACCGCCGGGTCCGGCGCCGCCGTGGCCGCCCTCGCCACCTACCTGGCCGGGCAGGACCCGGCCGCCTTCGCCCCCACCGTCGTCCCGCCGACCGTCCCCGCGCTGCCGCTGGCCGCGGTGCTGGCCGTCCTGCTCGGCCTGGTACCGGCGTTCGCCGCCCCGACCCCGCCCCGGAGGGCATCGTGATCACCTTCGAGCAGGTCTCCGTCCGGTACGAGGACACCGCCGCACCCGCGCTCGACGGCGTCGACCTGACCGTTCCCGAGGGCGAACTGTGCCTGCTGGTGGGCCCGTCGGGCTCCGGCAAGTCCACCCTGCTGGGCACGGTCAGCGGCCTGGTGCCGCACTTCACCGGCGGCGTGCTGCACGGCCGGGTGACGGTCGGCGGCCGGGACACCCGCGAACACCGGCCGCGCGAACTCGCCGACCTGGTCGGCACCGTGGGCCAGGACCCGCTCGCGCACTTCGTCACCGACACCGTCGAGGACGAACTCGCCTACGGCATGGAGTCCCTGGGCCTGCCGGGCGACGTGATGCGCCGCCGGGTCGAGGAGACCCTCGACCTGCTCGGCCTCGCCGACCTGCGCGACCGCGCGCTCGGCTCCCTCTCCGGCGGCCAGCAGCAGCGCGTCGCGATCGGCTCGGTGCTCACCGTGCACCCGCGCGTCCTCGTCCTGGACGAGCCGACCTCCGCGCTCGACCCCGGCGCGGCCGAAGAGGTCCTGGCCGTCCTGCAACGGCTGGTCCACGACCTCGGCACCACCGTGCTGATGGCCGAGCACCGGCTGGAACGCGTCGTCCAGTACGCCGACCGGGTGCTGCTGCTGACCCCCGGCGGGCCCCCGGTGCTGGGCGAGCCCGCCGAGGTGATGGCGCACTCCCCGGTGCACCCGCCCGTCGTCGGCCTCGGCCGGCTCGCGGGCTGGCGGCCCCTGCCGCTGTCGGTACGCGACGCACGGCGCAAGGCCGCCCCACTGCGCGCCGAACTGGACGGCCGCGCGCCCGCGCCCACCGCCGTCGCGACCGGCGCCCCCGTCGCCGTCACCGACCGCCTCGCCGTCCGGCGCGGCCCGGTCCAGGCCCTGCGCGGCGTGGACCTCGCCCTCCACCCCGGGGAGATCACCGCCCTGATGGGCCGCAACGGCGCCGGCAAGTCCACCCTGCTCGGCAGCCTCGTCGGCCTGCACGCCCCCGCCTCCGGCAGCGTCCGGGTCGGCGGCCGCACCCCGCACCGCACCCGCCCCGCCGAACTGATCCGCCAGGTCGGCCTCGTCCCGCAGGACCCGCGCGACCTGCTGTACGGCGAATCCGTCGCCGCCGAGTGCGCGGCCGCGGACACCGACGCGGGCGCCGCCCCCGGCACCTGCCGCGCCCTCGTCGAACGCCTGCTGCCCGGCATCACCGACACCGCCCACCCCCGCGACCTCTCCGAAGGCCAGCGGCTCACCCTCGCCCTCGCCGTCGTCCTCACCGCCCGGCCCCCGCTGCTGCTGCTCGACGAACCGACCCGCGGCCTGGACTACGCGGCCAAGGCACGGCTGGTGCGGATCCTGCGCGAGCTGTCCGCCGAAGGCCACGCGGTGCTGCTGGCGACCCACGACGTCGAACTCGCCGCCGAACTCGCCCACCGCACGGTGATCCTGGCCGAGGGCGAGATCGTCGCGGACGGCCCCACGGCGGAGGTCGTGGTCTCCTCCCCCGCCTTCGCCCCGCAGGTCGCCAAGGTGCTCGCGCCCGGGCCGTGGCTCACCGTCGGGCAGGTCACGGAGGCGATCGGCGCATGAGCACCCGCCCCGTCCCACTGGGGCGCCGGTCCGTCACCGCGCTCCTCCTCGTCTCCGCCGTCGGCGTCACGGCCTTCGGCTGGCCCCTGCTCGCCTCCACCAAGTCCGCGCTGGTCGGCCACTCCACCGACGCACCCTGGCTGTTCGCCCTCCTCCTCCCCCTGCTGCTCGCCGTCGTCATCGCGCAGATCTCCGAGGGCCGGACGGCGGGCGGCGGCGCGCCCGGGCTGGACGCCAAGTCCGTCGCCCTGCTGGGGGTGCTGGCGGCGGCGGGCGCGGCCCTGCGGCCCCTCGGCGCCGGCACGGCGGGCCTGGAACCGATGTTCTTCCTGATGGTGCTGTCCGGGCGGGTGCTCGGCCCCGGATTCGGCTTCGTCCTCGGCTCGCTGTCGATGTTCGCCTCCGCCCTGCTCACCGGCGGCGTCGGGCCGTGGCTGCCGTTCCAGATGCTCGCGATGGGCTGGGTCTGCCTCGGCGCGGGCCTGCTGCCGGGCGCCGCCGGGCTGCGCGGACGCCGCGAACTCCTCCTCCTCGCCGGGTACGGAGCCGTGTCCGCCCTGCTCTACGGCACGATCATGAACCTCCAGGGCTGGCCGTACATCGGCGGCCTGGCCGGCTCCATCTCCTTCGTCCCCGGCGACCCGCTGCCCGCCAACCTGGTCCGCTTCGCCGCCTACTGCCTGACCACCTCGCTCGGCTGGGACCTGCCCCGGGCCGCCCTCACCGTCGTCCTGTGCCTCACCCTCGGCACCCCGGTCCTGCGCGCCCTGCGCCGGACCACCCGACGGGCGGCCTTCGACGCCCCGGTCGTCTTCCGCCCGCCGGAACAGCGCTGAGCCTCCACCCGTCCGACCACGGAACCCTCATGCGGCGTTCCGCATTTCCGAACGTACGCGCGCGGCACCGCCGTACGCTGTCCCGCAGCACGGACACACGGGGGCGGTTCGGAAGTCGGGGAAACCAGTGGAACTACGTCAGTTGCGCGTCTTCGAGGCCCTCGTCGCCCACCGCACCGTCACCGGCGCGGCCATGGCACTCGGGCTCGCCCCGTCCTCCGTCTCGGAACAGGTCCGCACCCTCGAACACAGCCTGGGCACCGAACTCTTCGACCGCGCCAGACGCGACATCACCCTCACCCCCGCCGGGGAACGGCTGCTCCCCTGGTCCCGACGGCTCCTCGACCAGGCCGACCAGGCCCGCCGCGACGTCGTCCTCACCCGGACCCGCCTGCGCCTCGGCGTCCTCGAAGCCGTCGCCGCCACCCACCTCCCCGCCGTCCTGGCCCGCCTCACCGAACGCCGGCCCGGCCTGGAGATATCCCTCCGCACCGACACCGCCCGGGACGTCCTGCTCGACGGCGTCGCGGCCGGCGCCCTCGAAGCCGCGCTCGTCCTCGACTCCCCCGGCCTGCTCGGCGCGCTCGGCTTCCACCTGCCGCCCGCCCCGCTCGACCACCACGACCTCCAGCCCGTCCCCCTCGCCCTGGTCGCCGCCCCCACCCACCCGCTGGCCCACGCCACCACCCTCACCCGCGAACACCTGCGCGGCCAACGCCTCCTCGTCAACACCCCCGGCTGCTCCTTCCACCTCGCCGGCGAACACCTCCTCGGCCACGACGTCCACCGCGTCCACACCGGCGGCGTCACCGTCACCCGCGCCTGCGCCGAACAGGGCCTCGGCATCGCCCTCCTCCCCGAGTTCGCCGTCCACGACCAACTCGCCACCGGCACCCTCACCCGCCTCCCCCTCGACCCCCCGCCCCCACCCCTCCACCTCCGCCTCATCTGGCGCACCCCCCACGAACCCGCCCCCACCCTCCGCGAGTTCCTCCACCCCACCCCGGCCTGACCGGGCACCTCGCGATGATCGCCGAAGCCTCGGGCCCTTCCCCAGCAAGGGAAGGGCCCGAGGTGTGGAGCAACAGTGCCGCGTCAGGCCTTGGGGCCGGCGGACTGGACGACCTCGAAGGACCAGAGGGTGGAGCCGGAGGCGGCCGGGCGCTTGGGGGCCTCGCCGCCGTCGGTGCTGCCGCCGCGGTGGGCGGCCTGCATCGGGCCCTCCATCCAGGCCTTGAAGTCCTCCTCGCTGCGCCAGCGGGTGTAGACGAGGTACTGGTCGGTGCCCTCGACCGGGCGGAGGAGTTCGAACCACTCGAAGCCGTCCGAGTTCTCCACCGCTCCGGCGCGGGAGGCGAAGCGCTGCTCCAGCACCTCGCGCTGCTCGGCCGGCACCGTCAGTACGTTGATCTTGACGACGCTACTCACATGACACCTCTCATCGTTAGGCCCTCTACCTGGGCACTTAACCTTGACCACGTGCGAGCAGTCTCCTACATACGACAGTCAAAGAAGCGTGAGGACGACTCTCAGGCTTCGCCGGCTGCCCAGCGGACGAAGACCGAAGCCCTGATCGTCGCCAAGGGCTGGGAGAACAACGGCCACTTCGAAGACGTCGGCAAGTCGGGTTGGGACCCCAACGTCACCCGGCCCGGGTTCGAGGAGATGATGGCGGCCATCCGCGCCGGTCAGGTTGACGCCGTGGTCGTGTTCTCCCTCTCCCGCCTCACGAGGCAAGGTGCCCTGGAGGCCATGAAGATCAACGAGGAACTGGCCCGGTACGGCGTGCGCCTGGTCTCGGTCGAAGAGCCCTACCTCGACACCTCCACGCCGATGGGCGTTGCCATCTTCGGTCTGATCGCCGCACTGGCCCAGCAGGAATCCGACCTCAAGTCCGCGTATGTCACGGCGACCAAGGAGACGCTACGCGCGGCCGGGAGCCACGTCTCCGGCATCCCGCCGTACGGCTTCCGGACGGTCCGGGAGCGGCGCGGCGAACTGTCCGTGATGCGGTTGGTCCCCGACCCAGTCGAAGCACCGCACGTGCGCGACATGGCCCGTTGGGCTGCCGATGGCATGTCCGCCGGGGACATAGCGCGCCAGCTCACCAAGGGGAACGTCCCGACCAAGGTGACCACGCTGGGCGACAAGGGCACCAAGCGCCTTGAAGCACGCCGCGCAAACGGCTCGTCCAAGAGCCTCAGCAGCCCCGGCTGGACGACCTCCACCGTCCTGCGCATCCTCCGTGATCCCCGGCTCGCCGGGTACGCCATGGTCTGGGAGGGCCGGAAGCCGCGCACGAAGGACGAGGACGGCAACGTGATCCCCGGAACTCAGGGCAAGCGGACCGTGCTGCGCGGAGACGATGGCTCTCCCGTCGTGTCGCACGAAGGCATCATCACCGCCGTGGAGTGGTGGGCCCTCCAAGAGATCCTGGACGGCCGGTCAAAGGTCGTGGTCCGCTCCGGCCGTCGTGTCCCGACGCTGCTCGCCGGTCACGGGATGCTGTTCTGCGATGTCTGCGGCTCGGTCATGGTGGCGGACAACAGGGGCGAGGACGAGAGCCCGAAGCCCTACTACAAGTGCAACCGCCCCGCCGGGGTCGTCCCCGGACATGGCGGCTTGGTCATCGACGCAACGGCTACGGACTACGAGGTGGCCAGCTCTGTGTGGGCGCGTCTGGCAGCCATGGACCCGGCGGACGAGGACGACGCGGAGTGGCTGATGGAGGCTGCTCGCCGATTCACCCGCCAGCAGCAGGGCCCGACTCATGATGCCGAACAGGCCGCATCAGAAGCCGAGTTGGTTCACGTGCGCGAGGCCCTTCGCACGATGTACCAGGACCGGCAGGAAGGTCTGTACGTCGGCGAGACCGGCAAGCGGATATTCGCCGAATCAGTCGCCCGGCTGACGGCACACGAGGAGCGCGTTTCCGCGCGAGTCGAAGAGTTCCGATCGGCAAGCAGCCGAACCATCACGATCCCGGCGGAGTGGACGGCCCCTGACGGCGACCCGGTCGGCGACGGCTCGACCTGGGCGGGCATGACCCTTGAGCGGAAGCGGGAGTTCCTGTCGCTGTTCGTGGACTCGATCCGGATCACCAAGGCGATAGGCAGGGGCCGGAACGCAAACACCCGGGACCGCGTAGTCATCAGGTGGGCCGAGAAGCCGTCCGCCGACTAACACCAAGCGCTCAGACACCCTCCTTGGACCCTTTCAGCCCCGTTCGGCCCCCGTGGTCGGGCGGGGCTTCTTCATGCCCTCTGGCTGCCGTGCAGCCGCTTCGGGCTCTGCCGGTGGGCTAGCCGGGCATCCGGTTGTCGTGCTGCGCCCTGGGATGACGAATGACGGTTCAAAGTGCGATCCGGATTTGCAGTACAGCGAGTAGGTAAGTTTGTTCTCTCTATCCACCTATCTAGGCTTTGACCTGGGGGTTTGAGGCAACAATAGAGCACCTCTGGGACGGTCAATCGGGAAGAACGAGTCACCTTGGGTCACCTCGCGACTGACTGGGCGAAGCGTCGATGGGTGACGAGTGACGTTGCGAAGCCGCTTTTCTATCTCTTCCTATATTTGCTTGATTTACCCCCTCTCTTCACCTATACAGACTCCGGCCTGCTGTTTTGCGGCGCCATGGGGTCACTTTCGGTCCACTGTCGGTCGTCCGTGGTCCACTTTTGGCTCACTTCTGGCACGACAGCGGGGGTGAAGTGACGTGCACATTTTCAAAGGGGTCTGATTCGTGGGGATGTACTTGGAGAACGCTTCCGCCCGCCGGGCTTGGGAGGCTGCCGCCGAACTGGTGGGATGGGATGGGGTGCCCGTGGTGCCGTTCGTGTGGAGCGGTACGCAGTGGGTGACGCCCGCTGGCGAGTGGCGCGACATTCCGCTGATCCGGCGGGGGATGGGTGAGTGGCTGGTCGCCGCTGCAAGGAAGCTGGCCGACGTGCCTGGCGAGCGGGAGCGTCAGCAGGAGCTGCGGGGTCGCATGCTCGATGCACGGTTTTCCGCGAGTCAGGCCGCAGATGGGGAGCGGGAGGCGTTGGAGCGGATCAGCGATGAGCTGGCTCGGGAGTTGGCATTTGCGCCGGAGGTCCACCGACTTTCCGATGACCCGAGTTTGCCGCGCCATGTGAAGACGGTTGCTGACGAGATGCTGTCCGCATCGGATACTCGTGCGACCCAACTCCTGTCGCTGGCTTCACAGTTCGACCCGTTCCGGGCTCCGATGCGTGATCCCGCTGATTGGGTTGTCGCTCTTGGCGCTGCGCCGCGCAGTGAGCATGTGCGCACGTCGACGGTATGGGAGGCGTTCAGCGTGGATGAGCCCGCCTTGGCTCGGTCGCTGGGGGTTCGCGTGGGCAAGTCGGTCTTGTTCGCCGCAATGGACAAGAGGTTCGGTGCACGTCGGAAGCTTGGCGGCTACGACGGTTGGCGCGGCGTGATGCTGGCCGGCTGAGCCTGGGGGGTGACCCACTGGGACCCACCTCGGGGATCGCTGGCGTATAGCAGTCGAGTTCCCGTACGGGTTTCACGGTCGCGAGAGGGGGCCCAGGCGGGTGCCCCCTACCCTCCTTGGCCTCGACCGGCAGGGAGGGAAAACGCTCGCATGGCTGTTCAGAGTGTTTGCGCGGGACCTGATCCATAGTGCCTTGCACGCATCCTCGGCCTGAGGGGGCACCGGGGGGTGGGTCGATCTCTGGGCGCACGGGCGCTGTGGACCCGGCCCCCATGCCCGTGCACGGCGCCGCAGATTAGAGGGTGGGGGGTATGCCCGCCGCTGCGCCGTAACGGTGGGTCACCCTTGCCCGGCGTCTCAGAAACGATGGTTTGTGAGACGGTCCGCCGACAGGGCGAAGCGACCCCCGATCGGGTGTTCAAAACCCGTCTCAAAACATGCCTGGAGCCCATGGTGTTATGAGACGAGTTATGAGACGATTGATACATGACGACGACCAAGACCACCGGCCACCTGATTGGCTACGCCCGAGTTTCCACCGACGACCAGGAGGCGCAGCTCCAGCACGACGCGCTGACCGAAGCGGGTTGCGCCCGGATCTTCACCGACAAGGCGTCGGGCAAGAACACCGACCGCCCGGAGCTTGCCGCCGTCCTTGACTACCTCCGCCCCGGGGACACCCTGTGCGTCTGGAAGCTCGACCGCTTCGCCCGATCGCTCATCGACCTTGTGACCATGGTGGACGCGCTGTCGGCGCGCGGGATCGGCTTCAAGGTCCTCACGGGCGCGCTGGCCAGCATCGACCCGAACACCCCGGACGGGCGGCTCATGCTCCAGGTCGTCGGCGCGATGGCTGAGTTCGAGCGTTCGTTGATCAAGGACCGGACCCGCGCCGGATTGGAAGCCGCCAAGGCTCAGGGGCGGACCGGCGGGCGGCCGTCCGTGATCAGTGAGGACAAGCTGACCATTGCCCGTGCCCGCCGGGCCAAGGGGGAGAGCGTGAGCGGCATCGCGAAGGCGCTGGGGGTCAGCCGGGCGACGCTCTACCGGCACCTTGAGGACGCCGAGTCGTAGCCGCTGCGCCCTGTCGTGAGAGCCGTCTGCCCGTTGTGGGTGGGCGGCTCTTTGCTGTCTCGGGAGTCCGGGGCAGGGCGTTGTTGAAGTTCACGACGTGTGGCCGCTGGCGATCCCGGCCCCAGCATCGCGTACGCGTCCTGAGTGTGATGCCGTTTCCATGCCCCCAAAACGATCAACTAGCCACCCTTGCAGTGGAGTCCGCACCGAGAGGCTTGGAGAAAGGACTCCCGAAGGCGCCGCTAAGCACGGTTAGCGCGTGCTTACCGGTTGCGCGTGGATGTATGGGGGTACCGGGGGGTGGGTCAGTCTCTGGGCGCACGGGCGCTGTGGACCCGGCCCCCATGCCCGTGCACGGCGCCGCAGATTAGAGGGTGGGGGGTTTGCCGAGGCGCAGCAGGAAGCCCCCCGTACTGTTCCTCTGCCCTGCTGAGGGGCGTGGGTGGCGCGGGGGGCTCCTGTGTTCCTGCGGGGGCGGATGCCCGGGCGGCTCACACGTCCCCGAACTCGCCGGCCTTCACGCCCGCGACGAAGGCCGCGAAACCATCGGGTGAGAAGGTCAGGGCTGGACCGTGAGGGTCCTTGGAGTCACGGACGGGGACAGCGCCCAGGCTCCCAACTTCACTCGGTGCCCACTCGACGCACTCCCCGCCGCTCTGGCTGTAGGACGACTTCACCCAACCGGCATTGGTAAGGTCGATGCTCATTGAAGTCCCTTTCGGACAGTGCTGATCCTGGCGAGCGAAGCCACGGTCGATGGTGACTCCACCTGTAGCTGATCGTAGTCTCTCGCCCATGCCGCGCAGGTGGTTGAGTTCCGCTCCAGGTGCCCACGGGCGTGGGCCTCGCTGTAGCCGACCATGGACCGGTCTGGGAGCGTCAGCAGCACGACGGGGAAGATGAAGGGCACCATCTCGCCCAGGCTCAGCGGTGCGACTTGCACGGTGATGTTCGGGCGCTCGGCGAGCGTGCTCACGTGGTCCAGTTGCCGCGCCATCAGGAGAGGGCCGCCGACGAGTCGCGTCACGCAGCTTTCGTCCATGACTGTGTGGATGAGCGGCGGGTTCGGCCGCTCCAGTACCCGGTGTTGCCGGGCAACCAGAAAGGCAACACGCTCGTCCGCTTGGTCCTGGGTGATGCTGCCGCGTCGAACGGCTGCGGTTGCGAGGGCTGCCGCGTATTCGGCGGTCTGGAACAGCCCGGGAATCACGCCGGTCTGGAAGGACTGGAGCTTCCGACAGCGGGCCTCGCAGTCGGCGAACTCCTCGAACCCTTCCAGCAGGGCGGCGCCGGTGATGCGTCGGAGCAGCTCAACGAATACCCCGCCGGTCTCGAACACTTCATCGGCTTTTAGTGCCAACTTGGAAGTTGGTGCCTCTTTCCCCCGTTCGATCAAAGAGATCCATGTGTCCGAGTACCCCAGGAGGCCGCCAAGCTTCTCCTGAGTCCAGCCGCGCAGCCGTCGTAACCTGCGAAGTTCTGAGCCGAAGCGCGCCAAAGGCGATGACGTGGGGTCGGGCTCCGTCGTCAACGTCGTCATCGGGGATTTTTACCTGCCGATCTGCTACGGGTTGGAGGACTGGTCTTCGGCGCCCTTGGTGTCGATCCTAGTTACGAGCCAAGCACGGAGAGACGCGACGTTACCGGTTTCGCAGTACACCGCTCGGTCACCCGCTACTGGCCTCAAGTCATCTGTTGCGCAGTCGACTTGGAGCGCAACACCCCGCTGAACTGGGAGAGGGTGGCCGATGGAACCTCCTGAGTGCGCCGTGTGCCATGCGTTCCACCGGATCATGCGGGCGGAGTTGGCGAAGCGGTACGGCATCCTTCGCCGCCCGACTGTGGTCCGGCAGTTGCAAGCGCTCCGGGCGCAGCACCGGCAGACGTGTGAGGCGGTGGCCCGTGTCTCAGCCTGATGACGTCCTAACGGCCGAGGAAATCCAGGCCCACCGCCAACAGGCCGAGGACATGCAAGACGCCCTCGAAGAGGCACTGCGCGTTGCGCGGCTCCCCGTGCCAGCGGGACTGAGTGTCGCCTATGGCGCAGTCGATCTCGGGTACGGCCCCGCGCTGCACGTCGGCATCATGAGCGCGGCGCAGGTGCAGCAGTGGTTGGGGCAGCTCCGCCAGTTCGCCCGCGCCATGGGCTATGTAAACGACGTCGAAGCGCGCAGCCTGGCTGCTGACGTGCTCGCCGAGTTCCGGGGCCCCATGCTCTCCGGGGACGGCACGTACTTGGTGCGCAAGGAGTTGGGCCAGTGACCGACCCCGAGTTCCTGCCTGCGAGTTGGACGCATTTCCTGGGCGGCCCGGTGCCGTATGGCGACCAGGACGACCAGGAGGCGGAGGCCGGCGCGCCCACCCTGGAGCCGATCCCCGATTCGCCGACCATGGCCCGTATCCGCGAAGCGATGGACAAGGCCAACTGGCGCTCCCGCTGGGGTATTTGAGCGCTTCCCTGGTGGTTTCCGCCGGATCGGCGCCCAGTGGCCCCGTCCATTTGTCGTCCCCCGTGGCGCATGGGCGGGGCTTCGGCGTCCGGCGGCACGTCCTGCGACAGCCGGTCAGCTTATGTGAGTGGCTTGACACATTCGTTGATCTTGACGACGGACATGCCGCTCCTTACTGGTTCGCCGGGGCCTCGGGTGCGGGCGCCGGCTCGGTCACTGCGAGCAGTCTCCTACACCTCACGGGCGGGCGGTCACGGTGTCGGCGGTCAGGCGATCCATGCCGGGAGGACGCGCTGGTCGTCGCGCGGGGCGAGGTCGCAGGCGCCTTCGGGGGTGCGGGCGTCGGGGTTGTAGGCGCGGGACGGGGAGGGGGAGGCGACGACGGCGGTGAAGCCGGTGTCGGTGGTGATCTGCCGGGTGAGGCCGGCGGGGAGGACGAGGGTGTCGCCGGCGGCGAGGGCCACGGTTTCGCCCGCGAGGTCGACGGCGGCGGTGCCGGTGGCGAGGGTCCAGATCTGTTCGGTGTCCATGGCGTGGAGCGGGCCCTGTGCGCCGGCCACCATGTCGACGTGCCACATGGCCAGGGAGGTCGAGCCCTGGGTGGGTGAGGCGTAGGTGGTCATGACGGCGTTCGGGGTCTCGGTGCGGCGGGCGTCGGTGCGGCGGATGACGGGCATGGTGGAGGGACCCCCTAAGATGGACAATGGCATTGTCTATATGGTCAATGAGGTTGTCTATCGTGTCAAGTGACCCGGCCCCGCCCGGCTTCGAGCTGCCGCTGCGCCTGCTGCTCGCCTTCCGGACGATCATCGACGAGCTGCACGAGCGCATCGCCCGCGAAGGGCACCCCGACCTGCGCCCGATGCACGGCTTCGTCTTCCAGGCGATCGGCCCGCACGGCACCACCGCCGTCGAACTCGGCCGCCGCCTCGGCGTCTCCAAGCAGGCGGCCGGCAAGACCATCGAGAACCTGGAACAGCTCGGTTACGTCGAACGCGGCAGCGACCCGGCCGACGCCCGCCGCAAGGTGGTCCGGCTCACCGACCGGGGCGTGGACTGCCTGGTCCGGTCGGCACGGATCTTCGACGAGCTGCGCACCGAGTGGTCCGCCACCCTCGGCGAGGAGCAGCTCCGCCAGGTGGAGGACGGCCTGCGCAGGCTCGCCCCCGGCGACCCGTTCCGCCTCGACACCCCCCGGTGGTTCGGCACGCCCTGACCAGGAAGGCCTGACGGGCGCGGACACGCACGACCGCGCCCCCCGCCTCACAGAGACGGGGGGCGCGGCGCACACGGCTACGGGGTGACGGTCGGCAGCTTCGCGGTGAGCGCCGTCGGAACCGTGACCACGTCGTTCAGGTCGAGCTTGCCGGGGCCGAAGTCGCTCGCGGCCAGGCCCTTCTTGCTACCGCCGTTGACGACCTGCCAGACGGTGTTGCTGTCCGGCGAGAGCAGCAGGGTGCCGTCACTCGGCGCGGCCTTCGCGGCGGCCGAGGCCTCCCAGGCGCCGGGGACGCCGAGCAGCGTCCGCTTGTCGTAGCCGAAGGCGGTGTAGTCGGCGGCGCTCAACGGGACGGCCATACCGCCCGCCATCACGTACACCATCGGGTCGCCGCCGGACACGTTCTTGACGATGGTGCCGTTGGCGACCGGCTTGGCGGCCGTGGCGGCGAGCCAGCGGCCGGGGACGCCCATCAGCGTCTGCTGGTCGTAGCCGTAGGCCGTCCACTCGGCGTCGGAGATCGGCACCGCCGCGCCGCCGATCATGACGAAGCGGCTCGGATCGGTGCCGCTCTGGTCCATCAGGACGGTGCCGCTCGGCAGCTGGTTGGCCACCAGGGCCCGCAGGTAGTCACCGGGGACGCCCATCAGCGCCCGCTGGTCGTAGCCGTAGGCCGTCCACTCGGCGCCCGAGATGGCCAGGGCGGCGCCGCCCACCATCACGTAGCGGCTCGGGTCGGAGCCGGACTGGTCCATCACCGCCAGTCCGGTGGGGAGCCGGCCGGCCACCGCGCTCTGCAGCCAGGCGGTCGGAACGCCCATGTCCGGGCGGGAGTTGTAACCGCCCGAGGTCCAGTCGGCGGCCGAGATCGGCAGCGCCGCGCCGGCCACCACGACGTAGCGGGGCACGCCGCCGCCCTGGTCGTGGACCACGGTGCCGGCCGGCGGCACGGTCGGCAGCGAGTTGAACGACGCGTCGTCCACCAGCACGATCCTGCTCAGGTCGTACCCGTCCGCGGCGACGTCCGAGCCGGCCACGGGCACGCCCGCGCCACTGATCATCACCTTCACCGCCGCCCCGTTCGGCGACTTCACCAGCGTGCCGGGCGGCAGGGACGCCGGGTTGGGGTAGGTGGTGCCGGCCGGGTAGGGGTCGGCGTGGTCGCCGATCAGCGGCTTCCCGCAGATTGGCCAGGCACCCGGCCCCTGCTTGGCGAGGACCTTCTCGGCGATCAGGATCTGCTGCTGCTTGGTGGCCTGGTTGGCGTACGACGCGTACTGGCTGCCGCCGTAGGCGAGCCAGGTGGCCTGGGAGAACTGGAGGCCGCCGTAGTACAGGCCGTTCTTCGAGACGATCGACCAGTTCCCGGTGCTCTCGCACGCGGCGACCTTGTCCCAGGTCGACACCGAGGCGGCCGAGGCCTGGCCGGAGAGGGTGAGCGGGGCGGCCAGCGCGAGCAGCGCGGTGGCCGCGAGGGCGAGGATGGACTTCTTGCGGACGGCGGTGGTCATGGCGTTCCCCCGGAGGCGGCGTGGGTGGCTGAGGTGTGCGGCGCTCTGGCGCCGTGGGTTGCTGGTGCGCCCGACGGCATGGCGTGGGCGGAGCGGTGCCCCGGGGCGGGCCGGGCGGGGGGGGGCGGGGCCCCCCCGGGGGGGGGCGCCGGCGAAAGGGTGGAGGTGGGGGCCGAAGGGGGGGGGGCGGTGGGGGCCCTGAAGGCGGGGGGGAAGTAGGGAGATGCGGGGGCCG
>NZ_JBHTRF010000036.1:21358-82858 GCF_042796115.1 Kitasatospora sp. NPDC056446
GGGGTGGGGGGGGCCCCCGGGGGGGGGGGGGGGGGGGGGGGGGCCGGGGGGGCGCGCGGGGGGGGGGGCGCGCCCCGCCCCGGGAGGAGGCCGCGGACTACTGGGTGACGGTCGGCAGCTTCGCGGTGAGCGCGGTCGGGACGCTGACGACGTCGTTCAGGTCGAGCTTGCCGGGGCCGAAGTCGCTCGCCGCCAGGGCCTTCTTCCCGCCGCCGTTGACGACCTGCCAGACGGTGTTGCTGTCGGGCGACAGCAGCAGGGTGCCGTCGCTCGGCGCGGCCTTCGCGGCGGCCGAGGCCTCCCAGGCGCCGGGGACCGGACGCAGCGGGCGCTTGTCGTAGCCGAAGGCGGTGAAGTCGGTGGCGCTCAGCGGGACGGCCATGCCGCCGGCCATCACGTACACCACCGGGTCGGTGCCGGACACGTTCTTGACGACGGTGCCATTGGCCAGCGGCCGGGCCGCCAGCTTGCCCTCCCAGACCTCGGGGGCTCCCACGATGGCCCGGCCCGCGTAGGGGCCGGTGAGCTCGACGTTGGTCAGCGGCAGCGCGGAGTTGTTCACGACCACGTAAACGCTCGGGTCGGTGCCGGCCTGGCCCTTGATCAGGGTGCCGTCGGCCGGGGCGGCGGCGGCCGCGCGGCCGAGCCAGGTGCCCGGGACGTCGGTCAGCGGCTTCTTGTCGTAGCCGTCGGCGGTCCACTCGGCGCCGGAGATCGCCGCGGCGGCACCGCCGACCATCACGTAGCGGCTCGAGTCGGTGCCGGACACGTTCTTGACGACGGTGCCGTCGGCGAGCGGGCGGGCGGTCAGGCCGGCCTCCCAGGCCTCGGGGACGGTGACGATGTCCCGGCCCGCGTAGGGCCCGGTGAACTCGACGTCGGTCAGCAGCAGCGCGGTGTTCCTGACCACCACGTAGACGCTCGGGTCGGCACCGGACTGCCCCTTGATCAGGGTGCCGTCGGCCGGGGCGGCTGCCGCCGCGCGGCTCAGCCAGGCGCCGGGCACGGCCATGGCGGGCTGGCTGCTGTAGCCCTCGGCGGACCACTCGGAGGCGGCGATGTGCGCCGCCGCACCGCCGGCCGTCACGTAGCGCTCGGCGGAGCCGTTCTGGTCCATCAGGACGGTGCCGTTCGGCAGCGGCTTGGCGGCGGCGGTCCGCAGCCAGTCGCCGGGGACGCCCATCAGCATCCGCTGGTCGTAGCCGTCGGCCGTCCACTCGGCGCCGGAGATCGGCAGCGCCGTGCCGTTGACCATCACGTAGCGGCCGGAGTCGGCGCCGGACTGGTCCATGACCACCCAGCCGGAGGTCAGGGTGCCCTGGACGGCGTTCTTCAGCCAGCTGGTCGGCACGCCCATGTCGGGTCGGCTGCCGTAGCCGCCGGTGTTCCAGTCCGAGGCGGAGATCGGCAGGGCGACGCCGTTGATCACCACGTAGCGGGGCGCGCCGCCGGCCGCGTCGTGCACCACCGTGCCGGTGGGGGGCGAGGTCGGCAGGCCCTTGAACGCGGCGTCGTCGACCTGGACGATCTTGTTCAGGTCGTAGCCGTCGGCCGCGACGTCCGAGGCGGTGATCGGGACGCCGGAGCCCGAGATGATCACCTTGACGTCCGGGCCGCTCGCCGACTTCACCAGGGTGCCGGTCGGCAACGTGGACGGGTTCGGGTTGGCGGCCGGGGTGTCCTTGGGGACCGGGGAGATGTAGCCGCTGATCCGCTGGCCCCACGGGGCGGAGCCGACGGAGTAGTTGCTGGTGGAGGCCTGCTGGACGCGGCCCTCGCTGAAGCCGGAGCTGTGCCCCTCGTTGCCGCCGAGGATGGTGACGGTGCCGTTGCCGACCCCGACCACCAGCGCCACGTGCTGGGCCCAGTCCCTGGAGTAGTCGTAGTTGTAGACGACCGCGTCGCCGACCCGCGGGTCGTTGTGCAGCGTGCCGTGACGGCGCCCGTAGTCGAAGAAGCTCGCGGCGGCGGGGGTGAGCTCGTTCATGTACGCCGCGCCGTTCCGGCCCCAGACCCAGCCGGCGAAGTCCGCGCACCAGGCCTGGGAGGCCCGGTTGTTTCCGGCACAGGAGTTGCTGGAACCGTCGCCGGGGACGTAACCCCCGTGGGCGCAGGGCCCGTTGTAGAGCTCCGCGTTGGCGGTGGCGGCGATGCCGTTGGCGTCGGCGTGAGCGGGCAGGACGGTCAGGCCGGTCATCGCGGTGGCGGCGATGACGGTCGCGATGCCGGTCTTTCCGAGCTTGCGGGCGACGCTGGACATGGAGGTGCTCCTGTCGGTGTGAAGAGTGAGAAGTCGCTGTGATCGGCTGCGCGGTGGGAGCCGGAAGTTCGCGGGCACGCCCCGGTGGCGGACGGCTGCCCTGCAGGAGCAGCGGTCGACGGCGGACACGGGGACGGCGCAGGCGGTGCGAGAGGCGGTACGGAAGCGGGGCGGGAAGAACGGAGGCCGGTCGGCCGGCTCCGGCCGTGGCCGGCTACTCCCAGATGGTGTTGGCCGGGATGATGACGGCGGCCCGGGTCTCCGGCGCGGCGGAGTGGCCGGCGGTCTGGCCGGCGGTCTGGCCGGCGACGGCGGGGAGCAGCGCGGCGAAGGCGAGGGCGGTGACCGCGGCGGCCTTGCGGAGGTTGGTGCGCAGCATGGTTCGGTTCCTTTGCGAGAGCTGGGACGAAGGGTGGTTCCGGTCTCGCGTCCCGCGGTGACGCGTCGTCCGGTCCTGCCCGCCGGGTGTCTCTCCCGGCCGGCATGAACAAGCTTCGTCGCAGCTCAGGGGTATCGGAAGGGCTACCGGCTGGACGGATTCGGTCCTGGACAGTTCCGTCCAGCCTGGCCGGAAGCGGCACCGGGAACGTCCCCGCGGACGGCACCGGGAACGGCCCCGCCGACGGCACCGGGAGCGGCCCCGGCCGAGGGGTCGTAGGAGGACAGCAGCCACTCGTGGAGCGGGGTGATCAGCGGGGCCTCGGCGCGGGTGACGGTCCAGCCGTCCAGGACCGGCATGGACCCGACGGCACGGAGGCAGGCCTCGCCCGCCCGGCGTTCGGCGTCCGCCAGCCGGTCCGCGATCAGGAAGAGACCCAGCACGGTGGTGGAGTCCGCCCGCGGGTGCACCGAGACGTGTTCGACCGGCTCCCGGGGGTCGGCCGTCGCCCGGATGAACTCGGGGACTCCCGAGGGCAGTTCGACACCGGGTGCGGGCGGGCGGAGGACGGCGTGGACGAGGTACATGGACCCGACACTCCCAAACCGCCCGGGTCGGCGCATAGACACCCAAGGAGGGCTGTTCCGTCCCTGGCCGGAACCGTCCAGAGTGGACCCTGGCCGTACGGACACCGTTCGTGTCATGATCGTTTACAACTACTACACGGAGCCCGCACTGGGGGAACAGCTGTGCTCGCCGCTCTCGGACTGGACACCACCACAGAAACGCTCTACCGCACGATGCTCGCGCACCCCCGGGACGGGGTCGACGCGCTGGCGCGACGACTGTCGGTCCCGCCGGACGAGGTCCGGCGCTCGCTGGACGCCCTCAGCGAACTGGCGCTGATCAGGCCGTCGTACGAGCACGAGGGCGAGCTGCGGGCGGTCTCCCCGGACGTCGGCATGGAGCTGCTGATGGCCCGCCAGCGGACCGAGCTGGCCGCCCAGCAGCTCCGCGTCGAGGCCTCCCGGGCGGCGGCGGCCCAGCTGATCGCCGACTTCGCCGACCTCACGCCCCGCGCCGCCTACCCGGGCGTGGAGCAGCTGACCGGCCTCGACGCGATCCGCGACCGGATCGCCGCCCTGGCCCGCGAACTGACCGACCAGATCATGACCTTCGCCCCGGGCGGCGGGCACAACGAATCGAGCATCGAGGCCTCCAAGCCGCACGACGCGGCCCTGCTGGAGCGCGGGATCCGGATGCGCACCGTCTACCTGGACAGCGTGCGCAACAACCAGCCCACGGTGGCCTACGTCAACTGGCTGACCGAGCTGGGCGGCGAGGTGCGCACCGCCCCGGAGCTGGCCACCCGGATGATCATCTTCGACCGCCGGGCCGCCGTCATCCCGGTGAACAGCGAGGACTCCGGCGCGGCCGCCGTCGTGCTGTCCGGCGACGGCACGCTGACCGCGCTCTGCGCGCTGTTCGAGCACGTCTGGGCGTCGGCCCAGCCGTTGAGCAGCACCGCGGCCAAGGACGAGAGCGGGCTGAGCGCCCAGGAGGCGACGGTCGTCCGGCTGCTGGCCCAGGGGCTCACGGACGACGCCATCGGCAAGCGGCTCGGGGTCTCCCCGCGGACCGCCCGCCGTTCGGCGACGGAGCTGATGGAACGGCTGGGCGCCCGCAGCCGGTTCGAGTTCGGGGTGCGCGCGGTCCAGCACGGCTGGCTGCCCGCGAAGGCCTGATCCTCCCCGCCCACCGGGCCCCAGCCTCAGGACTCCGGCAGCCCCCGCGTCGCGAGGGTCTGGTTCTTGTACCCCCGCACACCGGTGATCTCGACGCCGAACCAGTCCGGCGGGGTGAAGGCCTCGGCCTCGGCCACCGAGCCGAACTCCACCTCGGCGGTCAGCAGGCCCGTCAACTCGCCCTGGTAGACGTCGACATGGATGGTGACACCGGCCGAGGCGAAGGTGTACCGGTCCTTGACCAGCCGGGCCCCGGCGGTGGCCGGCCAGAGCTCGGTGAACTCCTGCTCCCCGAGCTCGCGCTCCACCTCGACCCGGACGGACGCCTCTCCCCCGGTCGCGCGCTTGACGCCGAGGACGCGGCTGCCGCCGATCCGCCGCAGCCGCACCTCGGTCCCGTCGTCCTTGATCGCGATGTAGCCCTGCTCGATGTGCTCCCGCACCGCCGTGCCCGGCGGCTCGAAGGAGGCCGGCCGGAACTTGCGCTCGATTTCCAGTGGCATGCCGCACCCTTCCGACGGGCTTCCCGGCCGCCGACACGGCCGGTCCCGTTACCCGCTACCCGCTACCCGCTACCCGCTACCGGTGGGCGACGATACGCCCGGCCGGACGGCTGCGGCCACAGCCACAGCCACAGCCACAGCCACGGTCAGAACGACCGCCCCTCGCCGTGGTACGGCGGCTGCGGCCCGGTCGGGTCGGGCCGGTCCCGCCGGTCGGCGCACAGGGTGGAGCTGAGCCTGGTCAGCAGTTCGGCGAGGTCGGTGTACTGCCGCTCGTCCCAGTCCCCCAGCAGGTCGGCGAGTTGGGTGCGCCGGGCGGCGACCAGCCGCAGCGCCACCGCCTCCCCCGGTTCGGTGAGCCGCAGCGGCAGCCCGCCGGTCCGCGCGGCCAGCCCACGCCCCTCCACCTCCCGGACGGCCTCCTCGACGACGGCGACCGGCACGATCCGCCGTTCGGCCAGTTCGGCCGGCTCGACCGAGCCGTGCTGGTGCATCTGGAGGAGCAGCCAGCTGGAGGCGGGCAGCAGGTCGAGCCCGGCGGTGGCGGTGATCCGCCGGAAGAGGTCGCGCCGGGCTTCGCGGGTGCCGAGCACCGAGAGCGCGCGGGCGATCTCGTCCAGGGAGGTGCGCTCGACCGGGTTGAGCCCGATGGACTCGCTGAGGTCCGGCGCGGTGACGGTGGAACGAAGCTTCTGTTCGCGCAGGAAGAGCGACAGCACGAAGGCGACCACCGCGACGGGCACCGCGTACAGGAAGACGCGGGTGATCGACTCGGCGTACGCGTGGTAGACCCCCGCCTGGACGGCGGCCGGCAGCCGGGGGACGACCCTCGGGTCGGCGGCGATGGCCTCCGGCCGGAAGCCGGGCGGCAGCGGCACCCCCGCGAGGGCGTCGGCGAGCCGGTCCTTCAGTCCGCTCGCGAAGATCGTCCCGAAGATGGAGACGCCGAAGGAGGCCCCGATGGAGCGGAAGAAGGTCGCGCCGGCGGTCGCCACGCCGAGGTCCTCGTACCCGACCGAGTTCTGCACGATCAGCACCAGCACCTGCATCACCAGGCCGAGCCCGAGGCCGAAGACCAGGAAGTAGGCGCTCATCTCGGCCGTGCCGGTGTGCTCGTCCAGCCGGGAGAGCAGCAGCAGCCCGACCGTGGTGACGGCCGTTCCGGCGATCGGGAAGACCCGGTAGTGGCCGGTGCGGGCGACGATCTGGCCGGAGCCGATGGAGGTGAGCAGCATGCCGAGCACCATCGGCAGCATGTGGATGCCGGACATGGTGGGCGAGACCCGCATGACCACCTGGAGGAAGGTCGGCAGGTAGGTGAGCGCGCCGAACATCGCGAAGCCGATCACGAAGGAGATCACCGCGACCAGGCTGAAGGTCCGCGAGCGGAACAGCCGCAGCGGCAGGACCGGCTCCACGGCGGCCCGCTCGACGAGGACGAAGACGAGCAGCAGGACCAGCCCCAGCACGCCGAGGCCGACGATCTGCCAGGAGTTCCAGGCCCAGGTGGTGCCGCCGAGCGAGGTCATCAGCACCAGGCAGGTGGCGACGGCGGCGATCAGGACGGTGCCCGGGTAGTCGATCCGGTGCTCGCGCCGCACCTCCCGGCTGTGCAGCACCGCCGCGATCACCAGCAGGGCGGCGATGCCGATCGGCAGGTTGATGTAGAAGACCCAGCGCCAGCTGAGGTGGTCGACGAACAGCCCGCCGAGCAGCGGTCCGAGCACGCTGGTGACGCCGAACACCGCGCCGAACAGGCCCTGGTAGCGGCCGCGGTCCCGGGGCGGGACGAGGTCGCCGACGATCGCCTGGGAGAGCACCATGAGCCCGCCGCCGCCCAGGCCCTGCAAGGCCCGGAAGGCGATCAGCTCGCCCATGCCCTGCGCGATCCCGCACAGCACCGAGCCGAGCAGGAAGATCACGATGGAGGCCTGGAAGAAGCGCTTCCGGCCGTACATGTCGCCGAGCTTGCCCCAGAGCGGGGTCGCGGCGGTGGCGGCCAGCATGTAGGCGGTGACCACCCAGGAGAGGTGGTCGAGGCCGCCGAGGTCGCTGACGATGGTGGGCAGCGCGGTGGAGACGATGGTCTGGTCGAGGGCGGCGAGCAGCATCGCCAGCAGCAGCGCGCCGATCGTCAGCCAGAGGTTGGGGACGGCGGCCGTCGGCGGGCCGGGCTCGCCCTCCGGGCTCCGGTCGGACGCGGCGGGCGGCTCCGTCATGGCGTCTCCGTGGGCATGGCGCCTCCGTAGGGGGTCGCGGGTCCCGGTCCGTCGGTGCGCGGGTCCCGGCTGGCGGGTCCGTTCGGACGCGGCGAGCGGATGATCACTCCCAGCTCACCATGCTGGCAGATTCGTCCCGTTTTGTTCCGTCGGGTTGAGCCGAACGTAAGCACCGGGGACTTCCCCGGCGTCCCGGGCGTTCCAGGAGGAGCCAACCGGCACCAACCGGCACAACACCCCCGCCGGGAGCCGGACGCCCCTGTCCACCCCCCGGGCCGTCCTGCATAATCAGGCGCGATCGTGCGCCCGGGATCCGCCCGGAGCCGCCGAGACCGCCCGCGAAACCGTTGCGAAACCGAGGAGGACCGGCCGATGCCGGACCAGCACTGCCCGACGTGCGGCACCGCGCGCTCGACCGGGTGCGGCTGCGTCCCGGACCCGAGCCTCACCGAGACCGCCGTCCTCCCGCACATCGAGGGCCCGCCGCTGGTCCGGCCGTACGTGCCGCAGACCGCCGACCAGGTCGCCGACGAGCCGCCGGCGGGCACCCCGGTCGTCGACCCGTTCGCGACCGCCCTGCTGCCGCCGGTCCCCCCGGGGCACCCGGCCCCGCCGAGACACCCGGCCGCGCCCCCGCTGGGGCCGGACGCGGACGCCTACGCCACCACCGTGCTGCCGCCGGTCCCCACCGGCCGGGCCCCGCTCGGACCGGACGCCGACGCCTACGCCACCACCGTGCTGCCGCCGGTCCCGCCCTCCGGGCCGGGCGCGTACGCGGCGGCCCCGCCGCTGGGCCCCGGCGCGCCGGAGAACCGCCCCGGCGGCGGGACCGAGATCGGGCTCTTCCCCATCGCCACCGGCCCGGACGGGCCGGACGCCGGCGGCCGGGCCGCGCGCCGGGCCGCCGAGCAGGCCGCCCGGAACCCGCTCGCCCGGCGCAAGGGGCTGCTCGTCGGCGTCGGCGCCGCGCTGGTGGCGCTCACCATCGGCGTCGCGTACGCGGTGACGCCCTCCTCCGGGCCGGACGCCAAGCAGGCGCTGCCGCTGCCGAGCACCACCCTGGCGCCCGCGCCGGTCGACCCCGCCCCGGCCGCGCCCACCCCGGTCGCCACGACGCCGGCCGACGAGACGCCGAGCCCGACGGCCACCCCCACCCGCAAGCCGAGCCCGACCAGGACCCCCACCCCGACGCCGACCCCCACGCCCACACCGACGCCGACCCCGGTCCAGACGCCCACCCCGACCCCCACCCCGGTCCAGACGCCGACCGCCACCACCCCGACGCCCGCCGCCACCCCGACCCCCCGGGTGCTGCAGTACGGGATGAGCGGACCGGACGTCACCGCCATGCAGCAGAAGCTCGCCCTGGTGATCTGCTGGGCGTCGGTGCCGGTGACCGGCCAGTTCGACGACACCACCGTGAACACCGTCGGCTACTTCCAGTGGATGCAGGGCGTCCAGGGCGACAAGCGGGGCGTGTTCGGCCCCAACACCCGTGCCGCCCTGGACAAACGCACCACCTGCTGACAGCCGGCCCGCCGTCGGCGGGCCGCTCCGGTTCAGCCCGTGATCGCCCCGACGAGGCTGATGCCCGCCAGCACCACCATGATCCCCGCCGCCACCCGGATGATCAGCTTCATCGGCACGTACTTGAGCAGCTTCTGCCCGCCCACGATGGCGACCCCGCCGACCGCGCAGAGCGCCAGCCAGGAGCCGATGCCGACGGCCAGCGGATCGGCGTACTTGGCGGCCAGGTTGGCGGTCATGATCTGGGTCAGGTCGCCGAACTCGGCGATCGCGACGACCACGAAGCTCGCCCCGGCCACCTTCCAGAAGCTGTTCGAGGACGGCTCCTTGGCGGCGTGCCCGTCATCGTCGCCGCCGCCGTGGAACAGCAGCATCGCCGCGCCGGCCAGGAAGAGCAGGCCGGTGACGCCCTCCACCCAGCGGTGCGGCAGCAGCGACAGCAGGTGTCCGGCGACGAGCGCGATGCCCACCTGGAGGGCGAAGGCGGCGGCGATGCCCGCGAACACGTAGCTCGCCCGGTACTTGGTGCCGAGCACCAGACTGGCCAGCGCGGTCTTGTCCGGCAGTTCGGCCAGGAAGATGATGCCGAAGGTCAACGCGGCAACGGTCAGACTCATCAAAGGGATCCTCGGTCGGGCTGCCCGGCCTCCGCAGCTCCGTCAGGGGACGCTTCGGCCCGACAGCACTGGTCATGGTCACAGCACTGCGGCCGAAGGTCTCGCCGGCACCGCTGTGAGCGGTACCCCGGGCGCCGGGCCCCTGGGGGCCAGTATGTCGACGGTCCGGTGGAGGGCTACTCCCCTTCAACGCCCCCAAGGGTACCCGACGCCGCCGGGTGTCCCCGGCGACGGTCGGCCGTCATCGGCCGTCGCCCGGTTCCCCCGCCGTCACCAGGCCCCGGCCGACCAGTTCCAGTACCACCACGATCGCCACCGACTCCACCGCCAGCAACCCGACCAGCACGAACAGCTGCACCGCCCCCGCCTGGACCGGCGAGGCGCCGCCGAGCAGCATCCCGACGAAGGCCCCGGGCAGCGTGACCAGCCCGACCGTACGGGTCTGGTCCAGGGCCGGGACGAGCGAAGTCGCCGCGGCCGTGCGGCAGATCTCCAGCCGCGCCTCCCGCTCCTCGAAGCCGAGCGCCAGCGCCGCCTCCACCTCGCCGCGCCGCTGCCGCAGCTCGTCCAGGGCGCGCCGCCCGGCCAGCGAGGTGGCGGTGAGGCCGCCGCCGATCAGGATGCCCGCGACCGGGATGACGGACAGGCCCTTCGGTGGCAGCAGTCCGACCGCCAGCAGCAGGACGAGCACCGGCAGCACCCCGGCGCCGATCGGGGCGGCGGCCCACACCCAGCCGGGACCGGGGGTCATCCGCCGCCCGGCGGTGCGCACCGCGACCGTGAACATCAGCAGCACGAACAGCGCCGACCACCAGAGCGAGCTCACCACCCAGCTGATCACCGCGGCGACGGCCGCAAGCTGGACCACCGCCCGCAGCCCGGCCCGCAGCACCGCGTGCCCGTGGCCGAGCAGGCCCCGCCCGGCCACCGCGACGGCCGCCAGCAGCAGCACGGCGGCGACCACCCCGAGCACCGGGGTGACCGGCAGCAGCTGGCCGGCGGCGGCCGCAAGGCCCATCAGATCCAGCTGGTGAACCACATCCGGTCCTGCCAGGACGACATCGGGATCACCTCCGCCGTGTACAGCGGGTAGAAGAAGGCGAAGCAGCCGACGATCGCGAGCACGATCGCCCCCGCCCCGATCGCGCCGACCCGGCGGCGCCGGGGGCCGCAGCCGGGCGGGCCGAGCATCGCGCCGAGCATCTGGGCCACGGCCAGGCACAGGAACGGCACCAGCACGACCATGTAGAACGAGAAGATCGTCCGCTCCTGGTACCGGAACCAGGGCAGGTAGACCGCGGCCACCGCGCACAGCACCGCGCCCGAGCGCCAGTCCCGCCGGAAGAACCAGCGCCACAGCAGGTAGACCAGCGCGAAGCAGGCCGCCCACCACAGGAACGGCGTGCCCAGGCCCAGGATCTGCGCCGAGCAGCCGCCGGAGGAGGTGCAGCCGCGCGTCCCGGCCGGGACCTGCTCCCAGTACATGGAGACGGGGCGGCCGTCGACCAGCCAGGCGAAGGGGTTGGACTGGTACGTGTGCGGGGTGCTCAGGCCGGTGTTGAAGTCGTACATCTGCGAGTGGTAGTGCCACAGGCTGCGCAGCGGAGCAGGCACCCAGCCCATCGGCACCTGCGGCAGCGGGACGCCGAGGAAGCTGTCCGGGGAGAGCCCGGCGCGGCCGTCGGCCCAGTGCCGGTCGTACCCGCCGGCGCCGCCCGCACCGCTCGCCAGCCAGCCGCCCCAGGCACCGACGTACACCACCAGGGCGGAGCCGACCATGGCGAGGAAGGCGGGCCCGGCGTCCCGGCGCAGCATGGCGCGCCAGGGGCGGCGGGCGCCCGCGCCTCGGCGGCCGGCCTGGTCCCACAGGACGGTCAGGATGCCGAAGGCGGCGAGGATCGGGGCACCGTTCCACTTGACCGCGCAGGCGGCGCCGACGAACACCCCGGCGGCGATCCGCCAGGGGCGCGGGCCGAGTCGCACCCGGTCGATGTCCCGGCCGGCCCCGGCAGCCTCCGCCAGCCGGGCGCGGGCGTGGTCGCGGTCGATCAGCAGGGCGCCGAAGGAGGCGAGCACGAAGAACATCTGGATGCCGTCGAGCAGGCCGACCCGGCTCATCACCAGCTGCAGGCCGTCCACCGACATCAGCAGCGCGGCGGTGCAGCCGATCAGGGTGGAGCCGAAGAGCCGGCGGCCGATCCGGGCCAGCATCAGCACGGTGACGGTGCCGAGCAGGGCGGTCATGAACCGCCAGCCGAAGGGGTGCAGGCCGAACAGCTGCTCCCCGACCGCCATCACCCACTTGCCCAGCGGCGGGTGCGCGATGAACTCGGGCGCGGAGCCGAGCGGGACGGACTGCGGGACGGCCAGGATGTCGGCGTTGGCGTGGTCGGGCCAGCTGCCCTCGTAGCCCTGCCGGAGCAGTGACCAGGCGTCCTTGGGGTAGTACGTCTCGTCGAAGACGAAGGCGTTGGGGTAGCCGAGGTTCCAGAACCGCAGCAGGCCGGCGAAGAGCGCGACGCCGATCGGCCCGAGCCAGCCGGAGCGGTCGGCCGCCCAGCGGACCAGGCCCGCGCGCGGGGCCGGTGCGGGGGCGGCTGCGGCCGGGGCCGCCGGGGGGTGCGTGAGCGCCGCTTGCGTCATAGCCTCGCCGATTCGCCTGTCTGCTCTGCCCGGGCCCCGCGGCTGCGGCCGGATCCGGGCGGTCAACAGCCACTGACACTATGTGGCGGTGCCCGTGAAGCCAAGCGCGACGGGCGCCGACCAGGTGACCTGGTCGGCGCCCGTTTCGAACGCTTTTGCGCGCACGCCCCTTACGCGGCGGTCTGGAGCTCCCGGACCGGGACGGCGTGGACCACGGCCGGGGCGGCGTTGTCCTGCTCCGCTGTGAGGTACGGGCGCAGCCGCAGCGCCAGGACGACGATCAGCAGCGTCGAGCCCGCCATGGCCGCCAGGTAGAGCGGCCAGGTGCCGGAGCCGACCAGCAGCACGCCGACGGCCGGGCCGACCGCGATCGCGATCTGCTTCACCAGGGCGTACCCGGCGTTGTAGGTGCCGAGCAGCCGGGCCGGGGCGAGCTCGGCCACCATCGGGCCCATGGTGGGCGCGAGCAGCGACTCGCCGACGCCGAAGAGGGCGTAGATCGAGACGATGGCGACCGTGGCGGCCATCGCCTCGGTCCGGATCAGGCCGGCGACCAGGGCCATCGCCCAGGCGCCGAGCCAGACCAGGCCGGCGGCGGCCATCGCGGTGGTGCGGCGGCGGCGCGCGGTGATCCGCACCATGAACATCTGCAGCACCACGATGGTCAGCGCGTTGGCGCCGATCGCGAAGCCCAGGGTGGAGGGCGCGGTGCCGACGGTGTCGGTGGCGAAGGCCGCGACGCCGGACTCGAACTGGCCGTAGCAGGTGAAGAAGATCAGCCCGGCGAGGACGCAGAGCCGCAGCATCGCCTTGTCGGCGACCAGGGCGCGCAGGCCGGTCGGGCCGTCGCTCTTCTCGTGCAGGACGCTCAGCTGGAGGCGGGGCATCCGGGCGGTGCCGGTGACCAGGGCCAGGCCCAGGAAGGTCGCCGCCTCGATGGTGAACAGCCGGGTCAGGCTGGCCGGGTCGGCGACGTTCACGATCTGCCCGCCGACCAGGGCGCCGATGCCCATGCCCAGGTTGACCAGGGTGAACTGGAGCGCGAAGGCGTGCGAGCGGGTCGCCGCCGTCGAGCAGCGGACGACCATCGTGGCGAGGGCCGGCTGGCAGGTGGTGACACCCGCGCCGAACAGGAAGGAGGAGACCAGCAGGGCCGGGGTGCCGGTGGCGTGGCCGAAGGCGAACGCGCCGGTGGCGGCGAGCGCCGCACCGGCCAGCAGCACCGGCCGGGGCCCGTAGCGGTCGATGCCGCGCCCGGTGAACGGGAGGACGGCGAGGGCCGCCAGCGCGAAGACGGTGAACACCATCCCGGCCGCCAGCGAGCCCAGCCCGCGCACCTGGTCCACGTACACGAACATGTACGGCATCGTGAAGCCGCTGCCGAACGCACTGAGTGCGTTGCCGATCTGGACGCGGCGCAGCGGGCTGCCCGCCCCACGTCGCTGCTGCCTCTGCTGCTTCACCGTGCCGGTCACCGTGCACATCCCTTCCTGGATTTCGACTGGATACTCTTAAGTCCAGAAGATTTCAGAGCTAAAGTTTGACAAGATAAAGTCTTAGCACCGGAAGAGTGCGGAGTCAAAGGCTTAAGGAGTGCACGCCCGTGCGACACTGGTCCGCATGACTACGGACAAGCCGGCGCCGGCTGCCGCCAAGCCCGCCCCGGCCACCCCCCTGGAGTTCGCCGTCGCCGAGCAGGTGGCCGTCTACCAGCGGGAGTTCCCCACCGTCGACCCCCAGGTGGAGACGATCGTCCAGACCCTCAACCGGGTCTCCCGGCGGATGGGCGTGGCGTACGACCGGCAGCTGACTGTGCTCGGAATCACCTCCGCCGAGTGGGAGGTGCTGAAGGCACTGGTGGTCTCCGGCAGCCCCTACCGGCTGGGTCCGGGCGAGCTCGCCAAGCGGCTCGGGCTCACCCCGGCGGCGATGACGCACCGGATCGACCGGATGGTCGCCGACGGCCTGGTCACCCGGGACCGGGACGAGTCCAACCGGGTGCGGGTGATCATCGAGCTGACCGAGGCCGGCCGCGACAAGTGGCTGGAGTCGATGCGGATGGCGGCGGTGTTCGAGGAGGGCCTGCTGCAGGACATCACGGGCGAGGAGCGCACCGTGCTCTCCGGGCTGCTGGCCCGGATGCTGCGGCGGATCGAGGAGAGCCGTCCGGACGCGTCCGGACGCCCCGCCGACCAGGGCTGAGCACCGCCGGGGGCGGACCCGGGCCCGGGAACGGCGAAGTCCGGCCCGCCGGGGGTGCTCCCCCGGCGGGCCGGACTCATGACCGCAGGTGCTGCGAGGGTCCGTCAGGCCCTCGGCGACTCAGCGGGTCAGTGGTTCAGCGCTTCAGCGCTTCAGCAGGGACCGTTGTCGGTCCAGACGCCCCACTGGCCGCTCAGGCTCGGGTCGTCGCCCTTGGTCCACCACTTGTTGGTGTAGTAGTGGCCCTTCCAGGAGACCTTGGTGCCGCCGGCCGCGTAGGTGGTGTTGGTGTCCCAGCTCGGGGCGGCCGAGCAGGTGGCCGGGGTGGTCGGGGTACCGGTGGGGGTGCCGGTCGGCGTACCGGTCGGGGTGCCCGTCGGCGTGCCGGTGGGGGTGCCGGTCGGCGTCTGGGTCGGGGTCGGGGTGCCGGTCGGCGGGGCCGGGCAGCCGGCCGCGGAGCCGTTGGTGGCGTTCACCATCGTGTCGAACAGGCTGGTCTTGGTGCCCAGGTCGTACAGCGAGAAGGCGAAGGAGCCGCCGAGCCCGTTGCAGTGCGCGTAGTCGAGCTTGGCCTGGATGGACTTGGCGTCCTCACCGCTCCAGAAGGTGTTGCCGTCGTAGAAGTACGTGGCCTTGGCGTCGTCGTCCCAGAAGGTCCTGGACGGGTTGTCGACGAAGCCCGCGAGCTCCTTGTACATCTGGATGCCGGGGACGTTGCCGGACATCGCCGCACCGGCCGCCGGGCTGGTGGCGGGCTGGAAGAGGCCGTTCTTGCCGTTGTTCTGGACACCGGTCCAGCCGCGGTAGTAGAACGGCACACCCATGTTGATCTTGTTGGCCGGGAAGCCGCCGGGGATGCCGTAGGCCGCGTCGCCGACCGTCCACGCCTTGATGGCGTTGTCGATCGAGTACTTGCCGTTGCCCGGCTTGGCCGGGGACGACGGGTCGTTCGGGCCCGAGTAGATCGGCGCCTGGTGGTTGGTCGGCCCCTGCGGGTCCCAACCGCCGTGCATGTCGTAGGTCATGACGTCGAGGAAGGTCAGGTACTGACCGATCTTGTCGGTCTCGACGTTCATGATCTTGTCCTGGCCGGCGCCGACCGCCGCCGACAGGGCGTAGGTCTTGTTGTCGGCCTTGCCCTGCGCGTCCAGCTGGGTGCGGAACTCCTTCAGCAGCGCGGTGAAGTTCTGCTTGTCGGCCGGGCTGGAGAGGTTGCCGGCGTGGCCGCCGCCGCCCGGGTACTCCCAGTCGATGTCGATGCCGTCGAAGACGCCGGCGCCCGAGCCCGGGCCGCCGAAGCCGGCGTCCGAGGGCAGGTTGCCCTTGATGAACATGTCGATGCAGGACGACACCAGGTGCTTGCGCGAGGCGTCCGTGGCGGCGGCCGGCGAGAAGTACTTGGAGTAGGTCCAACCGCCCAGCGAGAGCAGGACCTTGAGGTTCGGGTTCTTCGCCTTCAGCTTCTTCAGCTGGTTGAAGTTGCCCGCGATCGGCTGGTTCCAGACGTCGCCGACGCCGTCGACCGAGATGTCCGCGCCGAAGCTCTTCTGGTAGTCGGCGAACGCGTCGCCCGCGCCGTCACCCGCGTTGGGGTTGTTGTCGTTGGTGTCGGCGGCCTTGGTGGCCTCGAAACAGCCCAGGTCGGACGGGTGGATGTTGGCGAAGTCGTAGATCAGGTAGTCCAGCTTCCCGGCCACGCCGGTGTCCTGGATCGTCTTCGGGTAGTACCCGTTGGCGTAGACCGACCACTGGTCGTAGTAGGCGACCTTGATGCCGCCGCTGGTGGCGGGCGCGCCGGTGGCGTTGGTGGTCGCGGCGTTGGCCGCGGCGCCGCCGGACAGCGCGAGGCCCGCGCCGAGCAGCAGGGAGGCGGTGGTGCCGGCCGCGACGGCGGCCAGGCTCTTCGGACGGCGTCGGCGGCCGTCCTGCGGGGCCGGGGCCCCGGCCCTTTCGATGCGTGAGCGCAGCATGGGTGCGTGACTCTCCTGGTTGTGGGGGTTCCCGCCGGTCCGGGGGCGCGCGTCCGGGGTGGGGCCGGACGACCGGGACATGACAGGAATGACGGGGGAATCGAGCGGATCAGGCATGACGGACACCGGGATGTGCCGAACCGGCGCCGACGGCACGAGGCCTTCGGCGCCGGTTCAGGGGCTCCCTGCACCTGGGCATAAAAATGGACTAGACCAACTCGCCCGTCAAGGGGTGCTGTTGGGCCTTGAGACCCGCTTAAGGTTCCGCCCCCGCGCTGAGCTGGGCGTCAGTACCTGACGGCGTTGGCGACCTCGGCCTTGACCGTGCCGGACAGATCCCGGTTGCTGTGCGCGGTGGCCTGGGCGCTCTGCCCGGCGGCCACGTCCTGGACGGTCACCGCGGTCGCGTCGAGCACCTTGCCGGACCCGTCGGTGAAGTCCAACTGGACCACGTACCGGTACGACTGCTGACCGTGGTTGGTGACGGTCAGCTGCACCTGCGCCTTGCCGTCCGAGCCGGTGGTCACCTCGCCCAGGGAGACGTCCGCCTTGGCGTCCAGCCCGCCCTTGATCCCCGACACCGCCGAGGAGGCCGCCGACACCGCCGCCGAGGCCTGCGCCTCCGCCGAGGCGATCGCCGCCCCCGCCCCGCCGGCCGCCGAGGCCAGCGCCGAGGCCGCCGAGGCGGCGGCGCTCGCCCCCTTCTCCACGGCGGCGGCCGCCTCGGAGGCGACACTGCTCGCGCTCTTGCCGGAGGAGCAGCCGGCCAGCGCCACCGCGCCGGCCAGGGCCGCGGCCAGCACCCCGGCCACCGCCCGGTACCGGTGGCGCGACGGCGGCGCGGCCAGGTCCCGCGCGGTGGTCCTGGGCGGGGTCGTGGCCCGGGTGGGCGGCTGGCGGTCCATGCGGTCCCTCGTTTCCGGTCGGCCGTCTCCGGTCGGCGCCGGGCTGCCCGGCACGCCTCCCCGCCCACCCTCCGAGGGCCCGGGGGCAGCCGCCAGCAGGGCTGCTGCCTCCGGGTGAACGGCCGCCGGGCCCCTCAGGACAGCCCCGCGCCGTTCTCCTCGTCCGCCTCCACCGCGGCCCGCTCCTCGCGCAGCCGCACCACGTGCCGGCGCCGCGCCACCACCGCGTACGCCCCGGCCGCACTCCCGACGAAGGACAGCAGGCCGACCCACGACCGGTCGAAGACGTGGCCGGTCAGGTGGTCCAGCGAGTACCGCCCGGGCCCGGCCAGACCGATCGCCAGCCCGGCCGCGCCGAGGAAGGCCGGGTACTCGTAGCCGCCGGACATCGCGAAGAAGCCCGCCGGGGCGTGCACCGCCACCGCGCCCGCCATCGTCCCGGCCACCACCGCGCCGGCCGCCGGCGTGGCCAGCCCGGCCACCAGCAGCGCGCCGCCGCCCGCCTCGCCGAGGCCGGCCGCGATCGCGCTCTCCCGCGCCGGGTGGAAGCCCATGTGGTCCATGGCCTGGGTGGTGCCCTCCAGGCCGCCGCCCCCGAACCAGCCGAACAGCTTCTGGGTGCCGTGCGCGATCAGCACTCCGCCGACCGCGCTGCGCAGGGCCAGCAGGCCCAGGTCCTTACGGTTCAGGCACATGTCGCATCCTCGTTTCCGCGGCGGAGTGGTCCCTGCCGGTCGGTCGTTCCGGTGCGGCCCGCCGGCGCGCGGCGGTCCTGCCTCCATGGCACCCGAGACCGGCCGCCCGTTCGAGCCGGGGCCGCCATCCGGGCGAATTCGCCGCCGCCCGGGAATGGACCGCGCACCGGGCGGGACAGGCGGGCCGGGGAGATCCACGCCACCCCCGGCCGCGGGGCGTGGCGGACCGGCCGCCCCGGGGGGCGCGGTCATGCTTGCCCCATGTTCGTCTTCAACCTGAGCAGCGCCTTCATCACCTTCTTCGCCGTGGTCGGCCCGCCGAAGACCCTGCTGGCCTTCGCCCGGCTCGCCCCCACCCGCACCACCCGCGAACTGCGGCGGCTGGCGGCATGGAGCACGCTCATCTCCGCGGTGATCGGCCTGGTGCTCGGCTTCACGGCGGACGAGGTCAGCACGCTCTTCCACATCAGCGACCAGTCGCTGCAGCTCGCCGGCGGACTGATCTTCTTCGTCTACGCGGTCGCGCTGGTCTTCGGCGTCCACCTCGGCGCCGGAGCCGACGAGGAGGACGAGCACCTGCCGAACCCCCTGGTGGACGGCATCCGCGAGCTGCTGCTGCCCTACATCGCCAGCCCGCTCGCGGTGAGCGCCGTCCTGGTCGCCTCGCTCAACCGGGACGACTGGGGCTGGAAGGCCACCGTCGCCGGGGCGTACGTGGCCGTCGTGGTGATCAACTACGTCTGCGTGGCCGTGCTCGCACCGTTGATGCAGCGCACCCACCGGACCTCGCTGGAGGTGCTGTCCCGGCTGCTCGGACTGCTGCTGGCGGCGGTCGGCGTGGAACTGTTCCTGGCGGGCCTGGCCGGGCTCGGGGTGCACCTGCCCGAGGCCCACTGAGCCCGGCCCACGGCCGGCGCACGGCCGGCGCACGGCCGGGCCCGGTCAGGCTGTGGTCAGGCCGCTGCCAGCAGCGCCAGCACCTCGCCGATCCGCCCCCGCACCAGCGGATCGGCGGCCAGCCCGTCCGGGCCCACCGCCCCGCGCTCCAGCGGGATCCGGACGCAGGCCTCGTCCAGCACGGCCGCGCCGGTGTAGCCGAGGACCGTCCGCAGGGCGGCCTCGGCGCCCCCGCCCCGGCCCGGACCGGCGGCGTTGATCCAGGCAGCCGGCTTGTCCGAGATCTCGACCCCGCCGACCGTCCAGTCCAGCAGGTTCTTGAACGAGCCCGGCAGCGTCCCGGCGTACTCGGGGGTGCAGACCAGCAGTGCGTCGGCCGCCCCGATCGCGGCCCGCAGCTCGGCCACCGGCTCCGGCAGCGGGTCGGTGTCGTGGTCCGGGTTGAAGTGCGGCAGCCCGGCCAGCCCGGTGTAGTACGTGGTCCGCAGGCCGGGGGTGGCGGCGGCCACGGCGGCCGCGGTGCGCAGCACGGTCTCGTTGGTGGAGCCGGCCCGCAGGCTCCCCGGCAGCAGCAGGATGTGGCGCTCGTTCGGCATGCCGCAGAACCTACTCCTTGACGTGCGCGTCAAGGCCCGTCCGACCGGGCCCGCCCGCGGGCCCCGCGACCGGTGCCCGCGACCGGCACCCACGACCGGTGCCCGGTCAGTTCGGCGCCAGCGGCCGCCACGGCACCGGGCTGGAGAGGATCATCGAGCTGGACGGCTGCCCGTAGCCGCCGAGCCGGTCGCACAGCGCCTCGAACTCCGCCATCGTCGGCACCGCGACCAGCAGCACGCAGCAGGCCCCGCCGGTGACCCGGTGCAGCTGGAGCACCTCCGGCCAGGTCGCCACCCCGGGGTCGCGCAGCACGCAGCGCGGTCCGTAGCACTGGATCTGAACCAGCGCGGTGATCGGCAGCCCGGCCCGGGTGGGGTCGACATGGGCGTGGTAGCCGCTGATCACCCCCTCCGCCTCCAGGCGCCGGACCCGTTCGGCCACCGCGGGTGCGGACAGGCTCACCCGGCGGGAGAGTTCGTTGTACGAGAGCCGGGCATCGGCCTGCAGCTCGGCCAGCAGGCGGCGGTCGACGGCGTCCATGGCGACTCCCCGGGTGGTCGGGATCAAGGAATTCTCATTCGTAAAGCGAACCGGCCGAACGCCTCGCGAACGACAGCTCAAACCGCGGTTGCGGTGCCCGTCGACCATTCAAGCGGGGGCCCTCACCACCGCACAATGGGCATCCCGGTGGAACCAGGCAGTCCGTCTGGATCACCCGAGCGGGCGATGGAGCCCGAGGGATCAGGAGGGATCGCGATGGGGCACGACACGGTGGAGACACCCAACCTGTCGTTCGGCCGGGGAGCGACGCCGGATCGGAGCACCCCGTACGCCCGCTACGTGCGCCTGGACGAGCTGCACAGCCTCCAGCACCCGCGCAGCAAAGAGCCCGCCGAACTGTCGTTCATCGTCACCACCCAGGTGATGGAGCTGCTCTTCGACCTGCTGCGGCACGAGTGGACGATCGCCCGGCAGGCGCTGCGCGAGGACGACCTGCCCGCCGCGCTCGCCGCGCTGCGCCGGGGCACCCACGCGCAGGACGTGCTGGTGGACTCCTGGGACCTGCTGGCCACCATGACGCCGCAGGAGTTCAACTCCTTCCGCTCGCTGTTCGGTGAGGCCTCCGGCTTCCAGTCCGCGGCCTTCCTGCACCTGGAGTTCCTGCTCGGCAACAAGAACGCCGCGCTGCTGGCGATGTACGACGGCATGCCGGGGACGCAGGCCGGGCTGACCGAGGCGCTGCGCGCCCCCAGCCTGTACGACGAGGCGCTGGCGCTGCTGGCACGGCGCGGCCTGCTGCCGCCGCAGGAGGCCTCCGAGCAGCGCTACCGCCCGTCCGAGGAGGTCGCGGCGGCCTGGCGGCGGGTCTACACCGAGCCGGAGTCCGCCACGCTGCGGCCGCTCGGCGAGGCGCTGCTGGACGTCGCCGAGCGGGTCACCCGCTGGCGCCAGCGGCACCTGTCGGCGGTCAAGCGGACGATGGGCGGCAAGCCCGGCTCGGGCGGCTCCAGCGGGCTGACCTGGCTGCGCAAGTCGGCCGAGCAGGACGTGTTCCCGGAGCTGTGGACGATCCGGGACGGGCTGTGAGCAGGAACGACGGGGCAAGGAAGACGAGGGAGGAACGGGCATGACCACGCGCGAGGAGTGCGCGGCGCTGGACGCCGTCGACCCGCTGGCGGCGTTCCGCAAGGAGTTCGCCCTGCCGGACGGGGTGATCTACCTGGACGGCAACTCACTGGGCGCGCTGCCGGTGCGCACCCCGGAGCGGGTGCGCCGGGTGGTCGAGGAGGAGTGGGGCCGGGAGCTGATCCGCAGCTGGAACGACGCCGGCTGGTTCGAGCAGCCGTACCGGCTGGGCCGGCGGATCGCGCCACTGGTCGGGGCGGATCCGGCGGAGGTGGTCGTCTGTGACACCACCTCGGTGAACCTGTTCAAGGTGCTGTCGGCCGCGCTGCGGCTGCGTCCGGGGCGGGGCACGGTGCTCGGCGACGCCGAGGCCTTCCCGACCGACCTGTACATCGCCGAGGGCGTGACCGCCCTGGTGGAGGGCGCGCGCAGCGTGCTGGTCCGGCCGGAGGAGCTGGACCGGCACCTGGACGGGGACGTCGCCGCGGTGGTCCTCTCCCACGTGGACTACCGCACCGGCGAGCTGCTGGACATGCCCGGGATCACCGCCCGGGTGCAGGCCGCGGGCGCGCTGATGATCTGGGACGTCTGCCACGCGGTGGGCGCGCTGCCGGTCGGGCTCGGCGCCGCGAACGCGGACTTCGCGATCGGCTGCACCTACAAGTACCTGAACGGCGGCCCCGGTTCGCCGGCCTTCCTGTACGTCGCCGAGCGGCACCTGGCGGCCGGTCCGCTCCAGCCGCTGAGCGGCTGGTTCGGGCACGCCCGCCCGTTCGCCTTCGAGCCCGGGTACGACCCGAAGCCCGGCATCGGCCGGTTCCTGACCAGCTCGCCCTCCCTGCTCGGCCAGGCCGCCCTGGAGGCCTCGCTGGACGTCTGGGAACGGGCCGACCTCGCGCAGGTGCGGGCGAAGAGCCTGGCGCTGACCGACCTGTTCATCGGACTGACCGAAGGCCTGGACGGGATCGAGGTGGTGACCCCGCGCGAGCACGCCCGGCGCGGCAGCCAGGTCGCCCTGCGGCACGCCGACGGCTACCCGGTGGTGCAGGCGCTGATCGAGCGCGGGGTGATCGGCGACTTCCGCGCGCCGGACCTGATGCGCTTCGGCTTCACCCCGCTCTACCTCTCGTACACCGAGGTCTGGGACGCGGCCCGGCAGCTGGCCGAGGTCCTGGAAAGCGGCGAGTGGCGGGCGGAACGCTTCTCCCGCCGGGGCGCGGTGACGTAGGGCGGGGCGACGTAGAGCTCGGTGGCGCAGGGCGGGGCCCGGTGGGGCCCTCCCTTTGCCGTTAATAATGCACAGCATTAATATCGGTCACATGGCAAGGACGTCGGCGGGCCACGAGACCCGCGAGAGGCTGCTGCGAGCGGCGGAGGAACTCTTCGCCACCCGCGGCGTGGAAGCCGCCCTGACCAGGGACATCATCCGACTGGCCGGACAGAGCAACCCGTCCGCCGTGCAGTACCACTTCGGCTCCCGCGAGGGCCTGCTCGACGCGATCATGGCCGGACGCCAGGAGCGCGCCGAGCAGGCCCTCGCGCCGCGTCTGCCCACACTCGCGGACGCGGACCTGCCCGGACTGCTCGGCGCCCTGGTCGCGGCCGAGGCCACCGAGCTGCGCACCGAGCGGGGCCGGCACTGCCTGCGGATCTCCGCGCAGGTCAGCCACAGCAGCGGGGTCCGCACCCGGACACCGCACCCCACCCTCGCGGGCGGCGGCTACTGGCGGCTGATCGAGCTCGTCGAGCAGCGGATCTCCGCGCTGCCGGAGCCGATCCGGCTGGAACGGATCGACCTGGTCCTCACCGTGGTCGGCGCGGCCCTGGCCGACCGGGCCCGGCAGTACCTCACCGGGGCCACCCCCCTCACGGACGAGGAGACCTTCCTCGCCGACCTGGTGACGATGTCCACCGCCATGCTCTCCGCCCCCACCCCCCAGAGGAGCACGTCATGAACGACCTGACCGGCAAGACCGTGGTCATCACCGGAGGCGCCCGCGGCCTGGGCGCCGAGGCCGCCCGGCTCGCCGTCGCGGCCGGCGCCGCCGTGGTGGTCACCGACGTCCTGGAGGAGGACGGCAGGGCCACCGCCGCCGCGCTCGGCGAGCGGGCCCGGTTCGTCCGGCACGACGTGACCTCGGAGGAGGACTGGCAGCGCGTGGTGGACTTCGCGGTGGCGGAGTTCGGCGCGGTGCACGGCCTGGTCAACAACGCCGGGATCTCCACCGGGACGCTGCTCGCCGAGGAGAGCGTCGAGCACTTCCGCAGGGTCCTGGACATCAACCTGACCGGTGTGTTCATCGGGATGAAGACCGTCGTCCCGGCGATGCGCGCGGCCGGCGGCGGCTCGATCGTCAACATCTCCTCGGCGGCCGGCCTGATGGGCCTGGCGCTGACCGCCGGCTACGGCGCCTCCAAGTGGGGCGTACGCGGCCTGAGCAAGATCGGCGCGGTCGAGCTGGGCACCGAGCGGATCCGGGTCAACTCGGTGCACCCGGGCATGACCTACACCCCGATGACCGCCTCGGTCGGCATCCTGCCCGGCGAGGGCAACTACCCCAACACCCCGATGGCCCGGGTCGGCGAGGCCCCCGAGATCGCCACCGCCGTGGTCTACCTGCTCTCCGACGACGCCTCCTACGTCACCGGCGCCGAGCTGGCGGTGGACGGCGGCTGGACCACCGGCCCGACCGTCAAGTACGTGATGGGGCAGTGAGGCCCACCGCCGACGGGCCCTGCCGGACGGTCAGTTCGGCCACCAGTCGCCGGTAGGTGTCGAAGGCCGGCTTGCGCGTGTAGTCGTCGCGCAGCAGGCCGAAGCGGTGGAACGGCCCCCCGCCCGCGCTGTCCGCGTCCCGCAGCGCGAAGAACGCGTAGCCGGTGACGGTGAGTTCGGCGGACAGCCCGACGACCGTACGGACCACCTCCTCGACCACCTCGGCCTGCCGGGCCTCGCTCCGCCCGGGGCCGGTGGGCCACCCGTTCTCGCAGATCCGCAGCGGGACGCCGGGCCCGATGCCGGCCGCGGGCAGCGAGTCCCGGCGGAATCCGGTCAGCACCGCCCCGACCGCGTCGGCCAGCCGGTCGGCCGGGACGGGCCGGAAGACGTCCGGGAAGAAGTCCACGCCGACGTAGTCCAGGGCGCGGTGGAAGCGCTCGTCGGCCAGCCGCCCCAGGTCGGACCAGAAGGTGTCGGCGGGGTCGAAGGACGGCACCGCGTTGAAGCCGACGGCCAGGTCCCGGTACCCCCGGGCCAGCGCCTCCTCCTTGGCCGCGACCACACCCTCGACCAGTGCCCGGCGGACGCCCGGGATGCTGCCGTCCACGGGCGGCAGGTCGAGGTTGGGCTCCTCGCAGATCTGGAGGAGGGCGGTGCGGTGGCCCTCGGTCCGGACCGTCCGCCGGACGAAGTCCAGCCAGCCCGCCGTCTCCCCGCCGCGGTCGCGGTACTGGAGCACCAGGTCCAGCTTCCGGCCCTCGACGGCGTACTGCCCGGGCCGCTCGGGGGCCTGCCCGGGATCCCCGTACGAGCGGTAGGCGCGGACCAGGAACTCGTCGGCGCCGCCCTGGAGTTCGCGCAGGGCCTCGGTGATCGGCGCCGGGTCGTCGGGGCGGACGGGGGCGAGCACGCCGGTGTCGTCACCGAGCGCCCCGCCGGGATAGATGCCGAAGGTGAAGGTCATGCCGCCACCGTAGCCGATATTCTTGGTGTCACTGCAAGTTTGGTGTGACACCATGGTCAGGTCGTAGGATCCGGGCATGGGACTTCGCGAACTCAAGAAGCAGCAGACCCGGGAACTCCTGGCCGACACGGCCATGGGCCTGTTCGCCGAGCGCGGGTTCGACCGGGTCACCGTGGTCGAGGTGGCCCGGGCCGCCGGGGTCTCGCCGAACACGGTCTTCAACTACTTCCCGACCAAGGAGGACCTGTTCTTCGACCGACAGGACGCGGTGGTCGCCCACCTGGCCGACGTGGTCCGGCACCGCCCGGCCGGCCGCTCCGCCGTGGACGCCGTCCGGGCCGACCTGCTGGCGGCGGTCGCGGCCGGGGAGCCGACGGTCGGACTCAGCCCGGGGATGGCGGCGTTCTGGCGGATCGTCTCGGACAGCCCGGCCCTGCGGGCCCGGCTGCTGGAACTCGGCGAGCGGGCCGAGGCGGCACTGGCCGCCGTCCTCGCCGAGGAGTCCGGAGCCGCCCCGGACGACCCGCTCCCCCACGTCCTGGCCGGCGCCGTCGCCGGGGCCCACCGGGCGGTGCTCGGCGAGATCCGGCGGGCCATGGTGGCCGGCGAACCGGCCGGGGCCGTGCGCACGCGGGTCGAAGCGGCGGTGGAACGCGCCTTCGGCCTGCTCGCCTCCGGACTCGCGGACTACCCGACGGCGAGGTAGGACACGGGCCCGGGCCGCTGCTCAGCTGTTGAGGTGTTGAGATGTTCAGCTGTTGAGGCGTTCAGGTGCTGAGGTGCTGAGGTGCTCGGATGCTCGGGCGCCCTTCGGCCGTCCCGTCCGGGCCGTCAGCTGTGGCGGCCGCGGCGACGGGCGGCCATCACGGCCAGACCGCCGAGGCCGAGCAGGCCGACGCCCGCCAGACCGAAGACCACCGGGGCGTTGCCCGCGCCGGTGGAGGGCAGCTCACCGCCGGGGCCGGGGTGGTGGCTGGTCGGGTGGTGGCTGGTCGGGCCCGGTCCCGTGCTCGACGACGACGCACTGCCCGACGGCGAGGTGGCGCTCCCGCTCGGCGAGGTCGGCGACGGCGAGGTCGGACTCGGGGAGGTCGGCGCCGGGGACGTCGGGCTGGGGGACGTCGGGGACGGCGAGGTCGGAGTCGGCGAAGTGGGGCTCGGGGATGTCGGCGAGGAGGACGGCGAGGGCGAGGACGAGGTCGGCGACGGGCTGGGCGACACCGTGCACTCCGGCAGGTCCCCGTCGAACGGGTAGCTGTGGATCTCGTAGCCGCCCGTCCCGGTGTGGACCAGGTTGCCCGCCAGGTAGACCCGGCCGTTCATGCCCGGCTGGGCGATGGTCGTGGTGCCGCCCGGGTTGCCGGCCAGGACGGAGCCCTGGAACTGCGCGCTGCCCAGGATCTGGGCCGAGGTCGCGGTCGGGAAGTTGTACATCAGCTTCGACCGCATGTCGGTGGTCTGGTCCCCCGCCAGGCCGGTGCCGGTGTAGGTGTTGATGATCGGGCTGTCCCCGAGCATGTTCACCACGACGGTGGCGCCGGCCGGGATGTTCTGGAAGACCAGGCCGATCTGCCCGCCGCTCGGCGAGGCGAGGTTCTGGGAGACGTTGAAGACCTGCCGCGCGCTGGTGCCGTCGCCGGTGAAGGTCGCCTGGCTGGAGGAGATGTCGACCGTGCCGGTCGCGGTGGCCCGCCCGACGCAGTCGGAGACCTCCTCGATCTGGGTCAGCACGGTCTGGTAGGGCGCGGCCGCGTTCGGGTCCTGGATCGCCTGACCGGTGGGGTCGATGCTGACGGTGCCGGTCACGCTGCCCGCGTGGCGCAGGTTGCCGAAGGCCGGGCCGTGCGAGTCGCTGCCGCCGATCAGGATGCTGTTGCCGGTCCTGACGTCGACGTTGCCGCCGGTGGTCACGAAGTCGCTGCCGTTGGGCGGCACCACGCGCGAGCCGACGCCGACGACGCCCATGTTGTAGATGCCGCCGCCGTTCTTGTCGACGGTCAGGTTCCCCAGCGCGACGATCTTGCCCTCGGCCTCGGCGGCACGGCCGTTCACGGTGTAGTCGCCGCCGGTGAAGACGTTGATGCTGGCGTCCCGCCCGGTGAAGTCGCCGTTGTTCGCCGGCGGCCAGGTCGCCGGGCAGTCCGGTCCGGTGCAGGCGCCCAGCGGCGGGGCCAGCGGCGCGGCCGAACCGACCGTCAGCACCGCGGCCAGCGGCAGCGCGGCGACGACGGTCGCCACCGCGACCCTGACGGCCTGCCGGCCCCGGGTGGCAGGTGTCCTCACGGTGGTCGTTCTGCGATCCGGTGAACCGGTGGCCTGACCCATCGACAACTCCTCCGCGACTGGCGTGACTGGGAAGGGGCAGAGTCGGACGACCTGCCATGTTCTGTGCTGTCTACGGCGAATTCCATAGATCAGGGATATCCAACACCAAATCGGACGATTCATACCCTATAGACCCTCAGATCGGATCGAAAGCCCAGACGGACGGCGCAGCCCCCGTCCCGACACGGTCCCCCGCCGACCGGGGCCCGGGGGGAGCTAGGTTGGAGGCATGACCACCGAGGCCCAGGACCAGAGCGCCCCGCTCGTCGCCGTCGCGTCCGCCGACGCCGTGCTGCGGCACCCCGAGGCGGACGAGCGCCTGCTGACCGCCGTCGAGCGGGAACGCGCCGCGCGCTTCCGGCACGAGTCCGGGCGGCTCGACTTCACCGCCGGGCACCTGCTGGTCCGGCTCTGCGCGGCCCGGCTGCTCGGTGTCCCGGCGGCCGGCCTGGTGCTCGCCCAGGAGTGCCCGGACTGCGGGCTCGCCGACCACGGCAAGCCGTACCTGCCGGACCACCCCGGGGTGCACGTGAGCCTGTCGCACACCCGGGGCGTGGTCGCGGCCGGCGCCGGGTACCAGCCGATCGGCGTGGACGTCGAGCTGTCCGCCCGCGGCGGCTCGCTGCGCGCGGTCGCCCGCCGGGTGCTGACCCCGGCCGAGCTCGCGGCCGTCGAGGCGGACCCGGAGCCGGACCGGGCGTTCCTGCGGCAGTGGGTGCGCAAGGAGTCGCTGATCAAGATCGGGCGGGCCACCCTGGACACCCTCGGCCGGATCGACCTCTCCGCCCTGCCCCTGGCCGTCCCGCCCGGCGCCCCGCTGCGCAGCCGGTACGAGGACCTGCACCTGATCGACTGGACCGACCCGGAGCACGGCGCGGCCGTCGCCGCGGTCGGCGCCGCCCCGCCGCGGATCGTCGGGCTGACGGGTCAGTACAGCTAGGACCGGGGGCAGCCAGTCGGGGCGGGACAGCCCGTCCAGGGCCGGGGGCGCCCGGGGCCTGTGGATAAGCGGTGTTAGCGTGCCTGGTCGTGGGCGCGCCGACCGCGCCCGCCGTCCCAGCTCCCCACCGGATCCAAAGGGTGCCCCGCCATGGCCAAGTTCCTGCTGAGCCTGCACGTCCTCGTCTCGGTCCTGTTCATAGGCCCGGTCGCGGTGGCCGTCAGCATGTTCCCCCGCCGGGCGAAGGCCGCCCTGGCCGGCGGGCCGGACCAGGCCGCCGACGCGGGCGTACTGCGCGTCCTGCACCGGATCACCCAGGTCTACGCGCTGCTGGGGGTCCTGGTCCCGGTGCTGGGCATCGGCCTGGCCCAGGTGATGGACGTGCTCGGGCAGTCCTGGATCATCGTCTCGATGGTGCTGACCGCGCTCGCCGCGCTCGCCCTGCTGCTCTTCGTCCTGCCCGGCCAGCAGGCCGCGGTGGACGCGCTCGCCCTCGACCCGGCCGACGAGCAGCGCGCCAAGGCCGTCGGCGGCCTGCGGCTGCTGCCGATGACGGCCGGCGTGTTCAACCTGCTGTGGGCCGTCGTCGTGGTGCTCATGGTCGTCCGGCCCGGGTCGAGCACCGGCGTCTGACCGGCTCCGCCCCCTCCCGCCGACCGGCTCGTTCGAGTACCGTCCTGGGCCATGACGATCATGGCGGGCATGGGCAGCCCGACGGGAACCGGCGTCGGACCGCTGCTGCGCGGCTGGCGGGAACGGCGGCAGCTCAGCCAGCTGCAGCTGGCCCTGCGGGCGGACTCCTCGGCCCGTCACCTCAGCTTCGTCGAGAACGGCCGCTCCCGCCCCAGCCGGGACCTGGTACTGCGGCTCGCCGAGCAGTTGGACGTCCCGGTGCGCGAGCGCAACACCCTGCTGCTCGCGGCCGGCTACGCCCCGCAGTACCCCGAGACACCGCTGGACGACCCCTCGATGGACGCGCTGCGCGACGGCGTGGAACGGCTGCTGGCCGCCCACGACCCGTACCCGGCGGTCGTCGTCGACGGGAGCTTCCGGGTCCTGGCGGCCAACCGCTCGCTCGGGCTGCTCCTGGACGGGGTCGCCCCGCACCTGCTGCGGCCGCCGCTCAACGCCGTCCGGGTCACCCTCCACCCCGACGGGCTGGCGCCGCGCATCGTCAACCTGCGGCAGTGGCGGCGGCACCTGCTGGAGCGGATGGAACGACAGCTGGAGCTGGTCCGCGCCGAATCGCTGCAACGGCTGTACGAGGAGGTCCTCGGCTACCCCGAGCAGGTGGACGGGCCTGCGGACGGTTCTGCGGATGGCTCTGTGGGCGACCTGGTGGATGGTTCGGTGGACGGCCCGGCCGGGCTCCCGGCCTGGGGCGGCTTCCCGTTGGCGCTGCCGCTGCGGATCCGGCACCAGGGGCGGGTGCTGTCCTTCCTCTCCACCATCGCAACCTTCAACACACCGCTGGACGTGACCGTCTCCGAGCTCGCCATGGAGACCCTCCTCCCGGCCGACCCGGAGACGGCGCGCTTCCTCCGGTCCGCCGTCGGGCCCGAAGACCAGGGCCCGTCCTAGAGCCCGTCTTCAAGCCCCCGTCGTCCGCCCGGAGGGCGGGCGGGGCGGCGTTGGGGTGCGTGCATCGCAAGGCGGAGGATGGGGGCACCTCCCGGCCGAAGGCTGGGGGAGAGTCCATGCGGTGGGGGCACCTCCCGGCCGAAGGCTGGGGGCCATCGGCGACCGACGACAACGCGGCGAGGTGCGTGCCCTGGGGGTACCTCCCGGCCGCCAGGCTGGGGGCGCGTCGCCCCGCAGGCGGGGGCTTGAAGACGGGCCCTAGGTCCTCTCGGACTCGCTAGACCGCCGTGCTCCGGCCGACTCGGTCGGCCCGCCGCAGGGCGGTGAGCTGCAGGGCGGCGAACAGGCCCACCAGCGCGGCCTGGAGGACGGTCCAGACCGAACCGGCGGTGGTCGGCTCCAGCCACTCCCCCATCGCGACCAGGCTGAGCACCACCCAGCCGAGGTTGAGGCCCACCACCGCCCGCACCCCGGGCCGCGGCGGCCGTCGGCGGGCGGCCAGCGCTCCGACCGCGAGCGCGTACCCGGTGAGGAGCAGCCCGAGGCCGGCCAGGGTGGCGCGGCCGGCGCCGAGCAGCCCGCCGAGCGGTCCGGAGAGGGCCAGGTAGGCCAGGCCGTTGCCGCCGGTGGCCAGGGCGTCCAGGGCGAGGGCGCCGCGCACCGTCCACGGTGAGAAGGCGGAGCCCGGCCGGGCGGGGCTGAGGGTGTTCGCGTGGGCGGACATGGCGGATCGCCTCCGGTCAGGGGGGTGGGAGCCCGGGCCGTGGCGGCCTCACCGGGCGGTTCCACCCTGCCCGGCCGGACGGCGGCCGTCGATTACCCCGCAGGTAACGGGCCTCCCCGGTCACGGCCGCCGGGGCGGCCGCTGTGACGGCTGCGGTGACGGCTGCGGTGACGGCTGCCGGACCGGCTGCCGGAGCAGGACGCCCGCCCGCTTCACCGCCCGGGCGGTGATCGTGGTCTCGACGCGGGCGGCGCCGAGCGGGCCGAGGGTGTCGGTGAGGAAGCGGTACAGCTCACCGTGGTCCGCGCAGAACACCGTGGCCAGCAGGTTGGTCGGGCCGCTGGTGGCGAACACGCCGTGCACCTGCGGGTGGCGGGCGAGCGCCGCGCCGACCTCGGCGAGCCGGCCGGGCGGCACGTCCAGCCACAGGTTGGCGTCCACGGCCAGGCCGAGCAGCCGCGGATCGACGGTGGCGTGGGTGCGCAGCAGCCCGAGGCCGTCCAGCCGGTGCAGCCGACGGCGCACGGTCGACTCCGGCGCGCCGACCGCTGCGGCCAGGACGGCGTGCGACTGCCGGGCGTCCTCGCCCAGCCGTGCCAGCAGCGCGCGGTCGAGGTCGTCCGGCGGCGGGGCCGGGGCGGCGGGGTGCGGGGCGGCAGGATCCGGGACGGCGGGGCCCGGGGCGGCAGGATCCGGGGCGGCGGGGTGCGGGGCGGCGGGCCGGGCGAGCGCGGCTGCCTCCGCCTCCGTCAGGTGGCCGGACCGCCACTGCCCGGCGTCGGCGAAGGCGTGCAGCACGGCGTGGGTGGTGGTCTCGGTGACGGCGCCGGTCGCGGGCAGTTGCCCGTACAGCAGCCGGTCGCGGGCCCCGGCGCCGGTCAGCACGACGGCGCCGACCTCCTGGCCGCCGAGCATTACATCGACGAAGGGGACGTCGGGACGGTCGGCGAGCGCCTGCGCGATGGCGTCGACCCGGCCGCTCAGCACCCGGACCCGCAGCAGCAGCGCGCCCACCGCGGCGTCCTCGACGTCGGGCATCCGGACCACCCGCAGCACCCCGGCCGCCCGCATCCGGGCCAGTCGGCGGGTGACCGTACGGGCGGAGACGCCCAGCACCCCGGCGATCCGGCCGGGTTCGGCCCGGCCGTCGACCTGGAGGGCGCAGACCAGGCGGCGGTCGAGCCCGTCCAGCACGGTGTCCGGATCAGTGGTGGAGAGGTCCATGGTGTCCGATCTCCGCCATCCTCGGCGGCTCTGGCGTCCTGTTCGGCAGGCCTGACGGTACTCCTTGTCCCGGGAGGCCGGAGCACACCGGCCCGGAGCAGGGAGGAACCGGCGTGATGAACGAGCTCTGGAGGACGGCGGAGGGCGTGGAGGCCGCGGTGCGCGAGGTCGGCGCGGAACTGGCCGCCCGCCGGTCCACCGAACCCGTCACGGCGCGGACCCTCGACGAGGCCGCGGCCCGGTTCGCCGAACTGGACGGCCCGGCCGCCGCCGGACTGCGGGAACGGCTCACCGCGCTGCGCCCGCAGGCCGGCTGGATCCCGGAGGAGGAGGCGGACGGCCCGGTGCCCGCCGAGGGCGAGTGGTGGCTGTGCGACGCCACCGACGGCGCGGTGCAGTACCTGCTCGGCCACCCGCACTGGGCGGTCACCGCCACCCTCGTCCGGGACGGCGCCGCCGTCCTGGCCGTGGTGCACGCCCCCCAGCTGGACGGCGGACGGACCTACCGGGCGGTGCTCGGCGGCGGGGCCACCCTGGACGGGCGGCCGATCGCCCCGCTGGAGCGCGAGCCGGCGGCCGCCGTCGCCGCCACCAGCCAGCCGCCACGGGTGGCCGCGGACCCGGTGGCGCTGCGCCGGGCCGGCGAGTCGCTGTCCGCGATGGCGGGAGCCGTCCTGGCGGTGCGCAACCTCGGCCCGACCGCGCTGCAGGTGGCGCAGGTCGGCTCCGGGCACCTCGCGCTGTTCTGGGAGTACGGGTCGGACTCGGGCAACCTGCTGCCCGGCGCCCTGATCGCGAGCGAGGCGGGCGCGGCGGTCACGGACGCCGCCGGAGCGGCCTGGACGGCCGGCTCGGACAGCTTCCTCGTCGCCGCGCCCGGGCTGCACGCGCGGGCGGTGGGCGTGCTGCGCGCCGTCAGGTGAGGCCGAACAGGGCGGCCGCGTTGTCGTGGCAGACCGCCCGCAGCCACTCCTCCCCCAGCCCCAACCCGGCCAGCGCCTCCAGCTGGTGGACGTACCGGTACGGGATGTTGGGGAAGTCGCTGCCCAGCAGGACGCGCTCCCCCAGCCCGCGCAGGCGCGGCAGTTCGTCGCGCGGGAACGGGACGTCGGCCTCGGCGAAGTCGGTGAACGCGATGGTGGTGTCCAGCCGGACGGCCGGGTGGCGCTCGGCCAGGTCGAGGAAGTCGCGGTACTCGGGCATGCCGAGGTGGGCGACCACCAGGACCAGGCCGGGGTGCCGGTCCAGCACCGCGCCGATCGGGCCGGGGCCGGTGTACTTGCCCGGGACCGGCCCGGATCCGCAGTGGGCGACCACCGGGGTGCCGGTCTCCGCGAGCAGCCCCCAGACGGCATCCAGCCGCGGGTCCGCCGGGTCGTAACCGCCCACCTGGAGGTGCGCCTTGAACACCCGGGCGCCGTCCTCGACCGCCCGGGCCACGTAACCGGCCGCCCCGGGCTCGGGGAAGAAGGTCGCGGTGTGCAGGCAGTCCGGGGTGCGGGCGGCGAAGTCGGCGGCCCAGGCGTTCAGCCAGGGCGCCATCCCCGGCTTGTGCGGGTAGAGCATGGACGTGAACGCCCGGACGCCGAAGTCCCGCAGCCGCCGGACGCGGTGCTCCTCGGCCTCGCGGTAGGTGATCGGCCAGGGGCGGTTCACCAGCGGGCCGGCCGCGTCGAAGTACGCCCACACCTTGTCGAGGACGCTCTTCGGCATGAAGTGGGTGTGCACGTCGATCAGCCCGGGCAGGCCCAGGGCCTGCCAGAACTCCCGTACGCCGGCGGCCTCCAGGCCGTCAGCCGCCTCCCGGTCTTCGGCCGCCTCCTGGCCTTCGGCAGCCTGTCGGCCGTCAGCCGCTTCCCGGCCGTCCTGCTGCGGCGCGCTCACGCGGGCACCGGGCGGGCCCGGTCGATGATCGCCCCGGTGTCGACCCCGGCCGGCAGGGTGCCGAAGGCCGTGCCGTGGTCGCCGCCCAGACGGCTCGCGCAGAACGCGTCGGCCACCGCCGGGTCGCCGAAGCGGACCAGCAGCGAGCCCTGGAAGGCCAGGGCCATCGACTCGACCAGCCGCCGGGTGCGGTACTCCAGGTCGCTCGCGTCGCCGAGCTGCTTGCGCAGTCCGGCGACGGCCGCGTCCAGCCGGCGGTCCGCGCCGGCGGCGGCGTCGAGCTCGCCGAGGAAGGCCTCGACGCTCTCCGGGCGCCTGGCCATGGCGCGCAGCGCGTCCAGGGCCGCGACGTTCCCGGAGCCCTCCCAGATCGACACCAGCGGCGCCTCCCGGTAGAGCCGGGGCATCCCGGACTCCTCCACGTAGCCGTTGCCGCCCAGGCACTCCAGCGCCTCCGCCGCGTGCGCCGGACCGCGCTTGCACACCCAGTACTTGGCCACCGCCAGGCCCAGCCGCCGGACCAGCGCCTCGCCCTCGTCCCCGGCCAGGGCGAGGTCGGTCGACTGGGCGAGCCGCATCGCCACGGTCGTGGCCGCCTCGGACTCCACCACCAGGTCGGCGAGCACGTTGCGCATCAGCGGCTGGTCGACCAGCGCCTTGCCGAACACCCTCCGGTGCAGGGCGTGCTGGACCGCCCGGGTGGCGCCGTAGCGCATGCCGGAGGCGGCACCGACGGTGCAGTCCAGCCGGGTCATGTTGACCATCTCGATGATGGTCGGCACCCCGCGCCCCTCCTCGCCGACCAGCCACCCGACCGCACCGTCGTACTCCAGCTCGGCGGAGGCGTTGGACTTGTTGCCGAGCTTGTCCTTCAGCCGCATCAGGTGCAGCCGGTTGCGGCTGCCGTCCGGGAGGACGCGCGGCAGCACGAAGCAGCTCAGCCCGCCCGGGGCCTGGGCGAGCGTCAGGAAGAGGTCGGACATCGGCGCCGAGGTGAACCACTTGTGGCCGGTGAGCCGGTAGGTGCCGTCCGGCTGCGGGGACGCGGTGGTGGTGTTGGTGCGGACGTCCGAGCCGCCCTGCTTCTCGGTCATCGACATGCCGGCGATCAGCCCGCGCTTGGTGTGCGGCTCCCGCAGCCCGTAGTCGTACTCCCGCGCCGCCAGCAGCGGCTCCAGCTCCGCCGCCAGGGAGGGGTTCGCGCGCAGCGCCGGGACGGCGGCGTAGGTCATCGAGATCGGGCAGGTGTGACCGGCCTCGACCTGGCTCCAGACGAAGAACTTGGCGGCGCGGGCGGTGTGGGCCCCCGGCCGGCCGTCCCGCCAGGGCGCGGCGTGCAGACCGTACGAGACGGCGGTGCGCATCAGCTCGTGCCAGTACGGGTGGAACTCGACCTCGTCGATACGGTGGCCGAAGCGGTCGTGGGTGCGCAGGACCGGCGGGTTCTCGTTGGCCAGCCGACCCCACTCGGCGGCCTGCTCGGACCCGGCCAGGCGGCCCAGCTCGCGCAGCTCCGGCTCGGCCCAGCCGGCGCCGGCCCGTCGCAGGGCGGCGAGCAGGGCGGGGTCGGCGGCGGTGTCGTGTCCGTACGGCAGGGGCACCTGGTTGGTGACCTCATGCGTCGCTGTCATCGCGTCCTCCCAGGGCACGCAGGGTGAAGGAGACCAGGGCGGGGACCACCTCGGTGGTGCTCCCCTCGCTTTCGGGGGCGCCGGGCGCCTCGGGTGCGGCGGCTTCGGGCGTCGCAGGGGTTTCGGCGGCTTCGGGCGTCGCAGGGGTTTCGGCGGCTTCGGCGGATTCGGGGGCTTTTGCGGAAGCTCGTACGGGGAGTCGTGCGGGAAGTCGTGCGGGGGCCGTCGAGAGCGGGCCGGCCAGGGCCTCGCCGACCGCGCCGACCAGGGCGGCGGCCGTCAGCACCGGGTCCTGGGGCGGCAGTTCGCCGCCCGCCACGGCGGTGGCGATCTCGGCGGCGATCACGTCCCGGAAGGCCCGCCGGAACACCAGCCGCTCACCGTCCACCACCGCGTCGGCCGGCTCGACCAGCAGCGCGTACGCCAGCCTGGGCACGCGCAGGGCGCGGGTCGCGAAGGTCTCGACCACGGCGGCGATCCGCTGCCGCGGAGTGTCGCGGAGGGCGACGGCCGCGTTGACCGCGTCGATCTCGCGGGTGACCACCCGCCGGAACAGCTCCACCGACAACTCGGCCTTGTTGGCGAAGTGCTGGTAGAGGCTGCCGGTGGCGATCCCGGCGCGGTCCGCCACGGCCGCCATCGTGCAGCCCCCGTAGCCGCGCTCGGCGAGCAGCAGCACGGCCGACTGGAGCACCGCCTCGCGCTGGGCGTCCAGGCGGGCTTGCACGGCGGGCGTGCGTCGGTAGGCCATGGAAGCATTGAAGCACCGATTCACTGCTTCGGGGAGGGGGCGGGCGGGACCGGGTCCGCCGCGCCGGGCAGGCCTGCCGGGCCGTACCGGACCCGCCTCGCCGTACCGGATCCGCCGGGGCGGGACCGGGTCCGCCGGGCAGGACCTGGCCCGCCCCTACCCCGGGGAAACCGAAAGGAGGCCGCCCCGGGCAGCGGGGCGGCCTCCTCGTCTCTACGGTGCCGTCGATCGGCCGGGCGCGCTACAGCGGGCGGCGCTCCTGCTCCAGCCGCTGGCCCTCGACGTCCAGCGGGCCGAAGTCCGGGACCAGGTGCGGCGACTTGGCGAGCGAGCGGGCGGCGTCCTGGTCGCCCAGGCCGGCCCACTCCAGCACCTTGGCGGTGGCCTCCGCCGACTGCTCGGCGGGCAGCTTGCCGATGTTGGAGCCGTGGTTGCCACCGGGCACGGTGTAGACGTAGCTGTCCTCACTGCCCCGGCCGAGGTGGAACGGCTTGGCGCCCCACGGGTCGTTGCCGCCGTAGACGAACATGATCCGCTCGCCCTCGCGCTTCACCCAGCGGTCGATGTCGGGCATCGCGTACGGGTTGAAGACGGTCGGGATGCCCTTCGCCACGTAGGTGCGGGCCGAGTAGAGCTCCTTGTAGTCGTAGTGCAGGACGTCCTTCAGGTACGAGACGTCGAAGAACGGCGCACCCAGCTCGGTGGCCGCCTGGTAGTAGTACGCGGTGTACTTCGCCAGCGACTGGTCGCTGTTGCCGGTGATGCCGGACTGCGAGTCGAACCAGGCGTACAGCTCGTCGTCGGTCGCGGTGGCGGCCACCGGGACCTTGGCGCAGTCCGCCTCCAGGCTGTACTGCCAGAACGCCCAGACCACGTCCAGCACGCCCGCCTCGTACGCGCGGTCCGGGGTGCCGAGGGTGTCGAAGGTCGAGCCGGCCGCCTTGTTGTCGGCGACGTAGCGGGCCTCCAGGCGGTCACGGCGCACCAGCAGCTCGCGCTGCGCGGCACTCAGCCGGGCCCGGCACTCGGGGGTGCCGACGGTGCGGAAGAACTGGCTGTAGGCCGCGTAGTCGTTGACGTCGGTGTTGTTCGGCGCGACGTACGCGATCGTGCCCGCCACGTCGTCCGGGTAGAAGCGGCGGAAGAAGGTGGAGGACATGCCGCCCTTGCTGGCGCCCGTGGAGAGCCACTCCTGCTGGTAGATCCGCTTGAGCGCGGTCACCAGCCGGTGCGAGTCGGCGGCACCCTGGCGGATGCCCGCCTTGGACCAGTCCGCCGGCTCCGGGCGGGAGGGGGTGAAGTAGCGGTACTCGATGGAGACCTGGTTGCCGTCCACCAGCCGGGTCGGCTCGGTGCGGGACGGGCTGGTGCCCAGCGTGTAGCCGTTGGTGTAGAAGACGGTCGGGCGGTCGTAGCCGCGGTGCAGCAGGCTGAAGCGCTGCTGGAAGGTGCCCAGCCAGGGCCGGAAGTGGTCGATCGGCTGGGTGTAGGTGGCGATGAAGTAGCGGTGGCCGGTGGTGGTCGGCTTCTCCTCGGTGATGGTGACCCCGGGGATCGCCGCCAGGCGGTCCTTGATGTCGGCGTTCGGGTCGTCGGCGGGGCTCCGGCCGTGGGCCCCCGCCCCCCGGGCGCCCTGGGCGTCGGCGGCCATCGCCGGGGACGCCAGGCCGCCGAGCGCGAGCAGCGGTATCAGCAGGACGGAAACCAGCAGCCTCTTCAGCGTGGTGGTCATCAACTCTCCATCTGGTCAACGGACATGAATACCGCCTCGTCAGTACGACTCTGCGGCACGGGTGGTGCGACGGCCGCCCGGTGGACGGCCGAATGGGCCACCCGCCGTCGGCGGATGGCCCATCGGGGAAAGGTGCTGGTCACTGGGGTCGCGCTGCCCTACCGGTCGGGTGCCTGTCTGTGGACTTGCCTTCGGACGTGCCTGCGGACGTGCCCGCGGATTTGCCTGCGGACTTGCCCGCGGATTTGCCTGCGGACTTGCCCGCGGACCGGCCTGCGGACCGGCCCGTGGATGCCCACCGCGGCCGACCGTGGGCGCCCGGCTACGGGCGGGGCAGGACGCAGCCCGGGAGGGTGAGGTCGAACCGGTTGCCGGCCGCGAAACAGGCCGGGATGCCGTACGTCTCCTGGGCGTAGCCGATGCCCTGGCGGACCGTCACGGCGCCGTTCTGGTCGACCTCGCAGGGGTTGTCCAGGGTGCAGCGCTCGCCGCTCTCGTTGACCGTGTTGTTCACGGCGACCACGAGGCCGGAGGAGGCATCGACCACCGGGGAGCCGGAGGTACCGCCGATCACGTCACAGCTCGACGTGTAGCGGAGCGAGTCCTTGAAGGTCCAGTCGGATTCCTTCAACCGGTAGGCGAAGCCGTCGACCGAGCAGGAGTAGATCTTCTTCCAGTAACTGGAGACGACCCGGATCGAGCTGCCCTGGACGGGGTGGGTGGCGGCCACGGTCAACGGGGCGATCCCGTACCGGGACTGGATCGAGGAGTAACTGGTGTTCAGCTGGTAGATCGACACGTCGGTGTCGGTCATCGCGCCGTAGACCACCTTGGTCGCGCGCAGGGTGGCGAGTCGGCCGCCGGTGGCGCTGAGCAGGGTGAAGGACCGGCTGGAGGGCTGGTTGAGGACGACCTGGCCGGGGCCCGGCATCCCGCTCTCCAGGCAGTGGCCGTTGGAGAGGACGAGGGCCGGGTCGCTCGCGGCCGAGCCGGGCATCCGCACCAGCGAGCCGGAGCAGTTGCTGAGCGCGACCGTCCCGGCGAGGCTGACGGTGGCCGTGGGGGCGGCCTGGACCGTGGGGGCGGCCTGGACCGTGGGGGCGGCCTGGACCGGGGAGGCGGCCTGGACCGGGGAGGCTCCGGCAAGGGCGGTGGCCCCGGCCATCAGGACCGTGGCGAGCATGCCTATGAGCGGTTTCTTCATGAGAGACCTCTCGGTGTGGGGGTCCCCCAAAACTGTCGCGGACATGACTCACTGTCAAGAGTCAAGACGTGACCAAGAAACCATCCCGATCGCTATGGCCAATTACCACCCCCGACGCCACCGGGGCACCCCGGCGGCCCTCGCCGCCCAGGGTCAACTTCCCTGCCAGTGACGCCGGCCCAGGCTGATCAGGCGCAGCTGCATCCGCGCGGTGTCGGCGATCCGCCGCTCCCGGTCCGGGCCGGCCTCCTGTGCCTCCAGGAAGGCGGAGGCCGTCGACACCATGTGATCGACGTACAGCTCGGCGAGCATCCGCAGATCCGGCTCACTCCACCCCAGGGACACCGGCTGCGACGCCAGCGCGGCCCCCACCTCGGCGGCGAAGCGGCCGAGTTCGGCGTCGATCGCCTCGCGCACCTGCCGGACCCCGCCGTGCCGCTCGCGCGCCAGGAAGCGGACGTGCGGACGGTGTTCGCGGACGTGCCGCTCGATCACGTCCACCGCGCGGTCGATCAGCTCCTCGGCGCCGCCGGCCTCGGCGAGCACCGAGCGGATCATGACGTGCAGGCTGGCCAGCGACTCCTCGACCAGCGCGACCCCGAGGGCGGCGAGGTCGGGGAAGTGCCGGTAGAACGCCGCCGGGGAGAGCCCGGCCTCGCGGGTGACCTCGCGGACGCCCAGGCTCGCCAGGTTCTGATCGGCCAGCAGGTGCAGCCCCGCGTCCAGCAACGCCCGCCGACTCTGCTGCTTCTGGGCCTGTCTGGCCCCAACGGTGTGACTCACGCCATTCAGTAAACAGTTGTTTGCCGAACTTCGCCAGCCGGAGTACAGTGCTGTCGAAGTCAGTGAACACTTGTCAACCGAAACTCGGCGCGCCCACCGCCGCAGCCGAAGGAGTCAGCCGTGATCCTGTTCTCCGCCCTGGTCGCCATGGCCGTCCTGATCGGCACCGCCGCCCACACCTCGCTCCCCGTCTTCCTCGGCGCCTCCGCCGCCATCACCGCCTGGCTGCTCGCCTTCGGCGCCCGCGAGGGCATCGCCCGCCTGCGGCACCGCTGACCCCGACGCTCCCGGACCGCACCCGCGTCCACTCCCGGAGAGGACCCGCACAGCCATGAGCACCGTCACGAGCACCGCCGCAAGCACCGCCATGAGCACCGTCACCGACCACCAGGGCGGCACCCGTCAGGGCAACGTCCGCCAGGACGGCGCCCGTCAGGACAGCGCCCGTCAGGACACCGCCGAGGCCGACAACCTGGCCGTCGCCTCCTTCCTCCTCGGCCTCCCCGGCCTGCTGCTGTTCAACATCGTGCTCGGACCGATCGCCATCACCCTCGCCACCCTCGCCCTGGTCCGCGGCACCAGCCGCCGCGGCCGTGCCATCCTCGGCCTCGTGCTCGGCATCGCCTCGCTGGCGATCCTCGCCGTCACCGCCGCCACCTCCCACGGTGTGCTCATGGACTTCAGCTCCTGAGCCGACCCGGCTCCCCGCCGGAAGCCAGGAACCCCGAAGCCCTCGAAACCCTCGAACGCCTGATCCGGCCAACCCGCCCCCACTCGCCCGGCCCGCCCCGTAGGGTGGCCGCATCGACCGGGCGAACCTCAGGGGGCAGGAGTGACTACGGAGAACCGCAGCGACGCACAGCCGGCGCGACCCGCCCCGACGGGCGGACGGCTGCTGGCGGTGAGCGACCTGCACATCTCCTACCAGGAGAACCGCGACCTGGTGGAGAAGCTCCGGCCCACCCACCCCGACGACTGGCTGCTCGTCGCCGGTGACGTCGCCGAGCTCACCACCAGCATCGAGTGGGCCCTCGGCCTGCTCGCCGAGCGCTTCGCCCGCGTGGTGTGGGCGCCCGGCAACCACGAGCTGTGGACCCACCCCGAGGACCCCGTCCAACTGCGCGGCGTGGCCCGCTACGAGCACCTGGTGGAACGCTGCCGCAGCCTCGGCGTGCTGACCCCCGAGGACCCCTACCCGGTCTGGGAAGGCGCCGACGGACCAGTCCGCATCGCCCCGCTCTTCCTCCTCTACGACTACTCCTTCCGTGCACCGGGCACGACCACCAAGGAGGAGTCCCTGGCAGCCGCCTACGAGAGCGGCATCGTCTGCGCGGACGAACGGATGCTCCACCCGGACCCGTTCCCCGACCGCGACTCCTGGTGCCGCGAGCGCGTCCGGCTGACCGAGCAGCGGCTCGCGGCCTGCGACCCGGACGTCCCGCTCGTCCTGGTCAACCACTACCCGCTGGTCCGCCACCCCACCGAGATCCTCTGGTACCCCGAGTTCGCGCAGTGGTGCGGCACCGAGCTGACCGCCGACTGGCACCGCCGCTTCAACACCGCGGCGATGATCTACGGCCATCTGCACATCCCCCGCAAGACCAGCTACGACGGCGTCCCGTTCGAGGAGGTCTCGCTGGGCTACCCGCGCGAGTGGCGAAAGCGCGGGCTGCCGGACCCGTTGCTGCGCGAGGTCTTCCCGCGGCCCGCGCACTGACCCGCCGGGGCCAGGCGCCTCCGGGACCCGGAGGCGCCGTGGTCGAGGTGGTCACCCGGCGCCGCCTCCCCGTCCGTCGTCCCTGGGCGGCTCGCTGAGCACCGCCCGCTTGGCCCGGTACTCCTCGGCGTCGATGTCGCCCTCGGCGTAGCGACGCCCCAGGACGGCCAGCGGGTGCTCCGCCGCGGATCCGGCCCCGTACCCGAACCCGCAGCCGCGCCGCCGCCAGACCGTACGGCGCAGCACCAGGACGACCAGGAACACCGCCGCGATCCAGAACAGCGGGATCAGCAGGATCCACGGTCCGGGGCCGTGCCAGTCGGCCAGTTGCGTATACATGATGGTTCAACTCCTCGGCTGTGGGCCTCCAGGACCTCGGGCGGTTCCCGAGGTGCCTGAAGCGTCCCTCCGAGGGGTCTCATCCCGCGTCCTCCCAGCAGCGGCAGTCGGGATACTCCCGGGAGAGTACGAACGGCCCGTGACACGCCGGGCCCGGAGTAGGCACAGGCCGGCGTAGGCCCGACGGCGCGCTGGACGCCGCCCCCGCCCTCGCCGCCGCCTCGCTCAGCCCAACCAGCCCGGCCGCACCAGCCCCGACTCGTAGGCCAGCACCACCAGTTGCGCCCGGTCCCGCGCCCCGAGCTTCACCATCGCCCGGCTCACGTGCGTCTTCGCCGTCAACGGGCTGACCACCAGCCGCCGGGCGATCTCCTCGTTGGACAGCCCCATCCCCACCAGCGCCAGCACCTCGCGCTCCCGCTCGGTGAGCGCCGAGACGTCCGAGAGCCCTTCCGGCCCGGCCTCGGGCGCCTTCGACCGGGCCGCGAACTCGCCGATCAGCCGCCTCGTCACCCCCGGCGAGAGCAGCGCGTCCCCCGCGACCGCGACCCGGATCGCCCGCAGCAGGTCGGCCGGCTCGGTGTCCTTGACCAGGAAGCCCGCCGCCCCCGAACGCAGCGCCTCGAAGACGTACTCGTCCAGCTCGAAGGTGGTCAGCACGACCACCCGTACGGAGGACAGCGCCGGGTCCTCGGCGATCCTCCTGGTCGCCTCCAGCCCGTCCATCCGCGGCATCCGGACGTCCATCAGCACCACGTCCGGCACGAGTTCGCGGGCGAGCTGCAGCGCCGCCTCCCCGTCGTCCGCCTCACCGACCACCGCGAGGTCGTCCTCCAGGTCGAGCAGGGCCCGGAAGCCCGCCCGGACCAGCAGTTGGTCATCCGCCAGCAGTACCCGAATCACTCACTCTCCGCCTTCGGTGTCGGCAGTTCCGCCCGGACCCGGAAGCCGCCGCCGGGCACCGGCCCCGCCGTGATGGTGCCACCGAACGCGCCCGCCCGTTCCCGCATCCCGACCAGCCCGCTGCCGGACCCGCCGGCGTCCGCGAGCACGGCCGGCCCCGGGTCCTCGACCCGGACCACCAGCACGGCCGGGTCCCGCCAGTCCAGCACCACGACCGCCTGCCGGGCCGCCGAGTGCCGCACGACGTTGGTGAGCGCCTCCTGGACGATCCGGAACGCGGTGAGGTCGACGGTCGCGGACAGCGCGCGCCGCTCCCCGCGCTCCTGCACCTCGGCCTCCAGGCCCACCCGGTCGGCCTGCTCGGTGAGTTCGTCCAGCCGGTCCAGCCCCGGGGCGGGGCCGCGCGGGGCCGCCCCCGGCCCGCGCAGCGTCGCGAGCACCTGGCGGACCTCGCCGAGCGCCTCCTTGCTGGTCGACTTGATGGTGACCAGCGCGGTGCGGGCCTCCTCCGGCCGCCGGTCGAGCAGCGCGAGCGCGACCCCCGCCTGGATGTTGATCAGCGACAGGCTGTGCGCCAGGATGTCGTGCAACTCCCGGGCCATCCTGAGCCGTTCCTCGTTGGCCCGGCGCTCCTCCAGCTGCTGGCGGTAAGCCCGGCGGGCGGCGAACCGCTCGCGCCGGAACCGGACCAGCTCGGCGATCGCCATCGCCAGCAGGAGCCAGGCCAGCAGCCCGAGTTCGTAGAGCCAGGCGGAGCCGGACGGCGGCGCGGTGCGCTGCCAGCGCGCGGGCAGCGCGAAGGTGGCCAGGACGTGCGCCAGGTAGACCCCGCCCACGCCCGCCCAGGCCGCCCGGCGGTGCCCGGAGCCGACCGCCGTGAAGCAGGCGACCAGCCAGCTCAGGAACACCGGCCCGTACGGGTACCCGGCGGCGAGGTACCCGGCCGTGACCGCCGAGGTGCCGGCCACCACCGCGACCGGACGGCGGCAGCGCAGCACCAGCAGGGCCGGGCCGAGCAGCAGCAGGAGGTAACCGAAGGCGTCCAACGGGGCCCGCCCGGGCGCGTTGTGCCCGGCGATGGTCGAACCGACCACCTGGACCACCGCGACCACCGCCGCCGACCCCAGCGGGAAGCCCGCCCCGGCCGCGCGCACCCACGGCGGGCGCCACGGCTCGGGCGGCTCCGGCGACGACAGCGACGACGACGGCTCCGAGGAACCCGGCGACTCCGGCGGCTCCGGCGACTGGGAGGTGGGCGGCATCATGCCCACAAGCTAGACCCGCGCTCCGCCCGCTCGCGTCCTCCACCAGTGGCGTTCGGGCGTACTCCCGCTGGAGTACGCCCGAAGACGTCAGCCCTCGACGCCCCCCGTCACTCCTCGGTGCCGGCGCCGCCGCTGTCGCCGGCAGCGGCCCGCGCCTTCTCCTCCGCCTCCTGGAAGGTCGCCGAGGGCTCCGGCCGCGCCAGCGTGACCACCAGCTCCCCGTCGCTCACGTCCGCGATCAGCGTGTCCCCCTCCCGCACGGAGCCGTCCAGCAGCAGGTTGGAGATCCGGTTGTCCAGCTCGGACTGGATCGTCCGGCGCAGCGGCCGGGCCCCGAACTCCGGCTGGTACCCCCGGTTGACCAGGTACTCCTTGGCCTCCTGGGTGACGTCCAGCCCGATGTCCTGGGCCCGCAGCCGGCGCCGGCTGCGCTCCAGCATCAGGTCGACCACCGACAGCAGGTCCTTCCGGGTGAGCGCGTGGAAGACGATCACCTCGTCGATCCGGTTGAGGAACTCCGGCCGGAACTGCTGCCGCAGGTCGCGCATGAGGTCCTCGCGGATCCCGTCGACGTCCCCCACCCGGTCCAGGATCCGCTGCGAACCGATGTTGCTGGTCATGATCACCACGGTGTTGCGGAAGTCGACCGTACGCCCCTGGGAGTCGGTCAGCCGCCCGTCGTCCAACACCTGGAGCAGCAGGTTGAAGACGTCCGGATGCGCCTTCTCCACCTCGTCGAAGAGCAGCACGCTGTACGGCTTGCGGCGCACCGCCTCGGTGAGCTGGCCCGCCTCGTCGTAGCCGACGTACCCGGGCGGGGAGCCGACCAGCCGGGAGACGGTGTGCTTCTCCTGGAACTCGCTCATGTCGAAGCGGATCATCCGGTCCGGGTCGCCGAACAGCAGCGCCGCCAGCGCCTTCGCCAGCTCGGTCTTGCCGACACCGGTCGGTCCGAGGAAGAGGAAGGAGCCGGTCGGCCGGTCCGGGTCGCCCATGCCGGCCCGGCCCCGGCGCACCGCCTGGGCGACGGCGGTGACCGCCTCGTCCTGGCCGATCACCTTCTCGTGCAGGTGCTCCTCCAGTCTGAGCAGCCGCTCCTTCTCGGTCGCGTTCAGCTCCGCGACCGGGATGCCGGTCCGGGAGGACAGCACCTGCGCGATGTCGTCGGCCGTCACGTCGACGACCTCCTCCCGGGACTCGGCGATCGCCGCCAGTTCGTCCTCGGTCCGCCGCAGCTCGGTCTTCAGGTTGGCGGCCCGGACGAACTCCTCGTCCGCGACGGCCTCGTCCAGCTCCCGCTTCAGCTTGGTGATCCGGTCCTGCACCCCGGACGCCTCGGTGGACCCGCTCAGGCTGCGCAGCCGCACCCGCGCGCCGGCCTGGTCCAGCAGGTCGATCGCCTTGTCGGGCAGGAAGCGGTCGCTGACGTACCGGTCGGAGAGCGTCGCCGCCGCGTCCAGCGCCTCGTCGGTGAACCGCACCTGGTGGTGCGCCTCGTACGCGTCACGCAGCCCCAGCAGGATCTCCACGGTCTCCTCGACGCTCGGCTCGGGCACCAGCACCGGCTGGAACCGGCGCTCCAGCGCGGCGTCCTTCTCCACGTGCCTGCGGTACTCGTCCAGCGTCGTCGCGCCGACCACGCTCAACTCGCCGCGCGCGAGCGCCGGTTTGAGGATGTTGCCGGCGTCCATCGAGCCCTCGCCGCCACCGCCCGCGCCGACCACGGTGTGCAGCTCGTCCAGGAAGAGGATCACGCTCTTCTCGGCCGCCGTGACCTCGTCGATCACGCTCTTCAGCCGCTCCTCGAACTCGCCCCGGTACTTGGAGCCGGCCACCAGCGCGGTCAGGTCGAGGGTGACGACCCGCTTCTCCCTGAGGCTCTGCGGCACGTCCCCGGAGACGATCCGCTGGGCCAGGCCCTCCACGATCGCGGTCTTGCCGACGCCCGGTTCGCCGATCAGCACCGGGTTGTTCTTGGTCCGCCGGGAGAGGATCTCCACGGTCTGCTCGATCTCCTCCGCGCGCCCCACCACCGGGTCCAGCCGGCCCGCGCGCGCCTCCTCGGTGAGGTCCCGCCCGTACTCGTCCAGCGTCGGCGTCTCGCTCGGGTGCGCGCCCGTGCTGCCGCGCTCGCCGCCGGTGCCGCGCCCGTCCAGCACCGACTTCAGCGCCTCCTGCGAGGGCGCCGCGTTGCGCAGCGCCACCCCCGCGCCCGAACGCTCCTGGTCCAGCAGCGCGCCGAGGATGTGCTCCGGCCCGATGTACGAGGCGCCGGCCTCCTGCGAGCGGGCGTGCGCGGCGAGCAGCGCGCGCTTGGCCGAGGGGGTGAGCGCCGGCCGGCCGTCCAGTTCCTCCGGGTCGCCGGACGGCAGGGTGTGCTCCAGGTCGCCGGACAGCCGGTCCGGATCGATGCCCGCCCGCTCCAGCATCCGGCGCGACGGGTCCACCCGGGTGGCCGCCCAGGCCAGGTGCGCGGTGTCGAGGTCACTGGAGCCGTCCTCGGCCGCCCGCTGCGCGGCCAGCGCGAGCAGTTCCTGCGAGGACTCGCTGAGCAGCCGCCCGATCGGCACCCGCTGCACGGCGGGCGGGGACGCCAGCGGGCTCATCCCGAAGAACCGGCTGAGCAGGTCGGAGAACGGATCGTTCGATCCGAACGGGGGCATGGTCACGGCAGTTCACCTCTCCCAAGCGGTTTGCAGCCACACAAACACAGGCCGCACGGCCCCGCCTGTCGAGCCGGACGCCGACGACGACCCCGACAACACCGCCCGTAGGCCGTCACCCGGTGAAGTGGTCCAGCAGCACGCCGCCGCTGTACGTCACCACCATCGCCAGCAGCCCGCCCGCGACGTTGCGCCCCACCGCCCGCGCCGGACCGGCCCCGCCCATCCGGGCACTCGCCCACCCCGACAGCGTGAGCGCGGCCACCACCGCCACCACCGTGACCGCCAGCCGCCACGACTCCGGCGGCAGCAGCACCGCCAGCAGCGGCACCAGCGCACCCAGCGTGAACGCGGCCGCACTGGCCAGCGCCGCCTCCCACGGATTGGTCAACACCTCGGGGTCGAGGCCGAGTTCGGTCTGCGCATGGGCCGCGAGCGCGTCCCGCTCGGTCAGCGCCACCGCCACCTCCCGGGCCAGGCCGTCCGCCAGCCCGCTGCCCCGGTAGTAGTCGGTCAGCTCGTCGAGCTCCCCCTCCGGGTCCTCCGCCAGCTCCCGCCGCTCCTTCGCCAACGCGGCCTTCTCGGTGTCCCGTTGGGTGCTCACCGACACGTACTCGCCGGCCGCCATCGACATCGCGCCCGCCAGCAACCCGGCCACCCCCGCCGCGAGCAGCGCCGACCGCGAACCGGTCGCGCCCGCGACACCGGTCACGATGCCCGCCGTCGACACCACGCCGTCATTGGCCCCCAGCACCGCCGCCCGCAGCCGGTTCAGGCGCGCCGACAACTCCGCCCGCGACTCCCCGACCTGCTCAGCCATCGTCCACCACTCCCAGGCGCCGACCGATCCCCCCGATCCTCGCCCGCCCACCACACCCCCGCCACCCCGCACCGGCCCGGCCGTACTCTCCCGGCCGCCCGGCCACTCGGCCACTCGGCCACCGATTTCCGGCCCGACCCGGCATCGACCCCGGCATCGACCCCGGAGGAACCCGGTGTGCCCGACCGTCCCGGTCGGGGGCACCGGACTCCTCCCGTGTGCGGTGTGCCGTACGCCATGGCGCACCCCCACCCGACCAGGTGATCATGTGGTGACTTCATGTCACATCCGAATACCGAAAGGCTGTTCAAGATGCTGGTCGACTGGCCCACCGAGACCTTCGTGTTACGCCTGCACCGCATTCCCGGCCTGGTCGCGGGCGCCCCGGCGGGAAGCCCGGAGGGCACCCCCGTGGTGCTCGCACCCGAGACCGGCACCGACGGCGAGCAGTGGGCGGCCGAGCGGTTCCGGGTGATCAACCACCGGATCCGGCACACCGCCACCGGCCTCTACCTGACCGCCGAGGGAACGGGCAAGGGCGCCGCCGTCACCCTGCGGCCCAAGTTCTCCGACACCGGCAACGACCCCTCGTACTGGCGGCAGGCGTGGCGGGCCTTCGTCCAGCGCGACACCGGCCGGCTGATGGCCCTCAACGACTCCTCCAACTGCCTCATCGGCCTGGCCGACCCGACCGCCGAACGGCCGGGCGGACCGCTGATCCTGGAGAAGGGCGCCGGGGCCGAGGACCGGTCCTGCACCGCATGGGCGCCCACACCCGTCCCACCGCCGAAGCCCGCACCCGCCCCGGCACCGAAGGCCACCGACCTCCCGGTGGGGACGGGACGGGTCCGGGTGCCGGCCCGCCGCTACGAGAAGCACGTGCGGACCATCGAGCAGATCTTCGATGAGACCAGCTTCCGGGAGGTCCCCGGCGAGCTCCTCACCCCGGACACCCGCATCGGCGCCTTCGACTTCGACCAGTACTCCCAGCGCGACTGGTACCAGGAAGGGCGGGAGGGAAGCCTCACGGCCTTCACGGACAGCTACGACACGGCGGGCGCCGTACGCAAGGCCTTCCACCGCCTGCCGGGCGAACCCGCCCGCTACGTGGACGCCGACGAGGTGGACGTCCACTACGTCCCGCCCAAGCTCGTCGCCCGCACCAACTTCCCCGCCGCCCTCTTCGACCGCATCGGCGGCAGCGGCGCCCTCTTCCGCACCCCGCACCGGCTGGCCAACGGCCACGGTTTCTACAACCAGCCCGAGCGCCGCGAAGGCCTCTACTTCCCCAAGCGCGACGGCGCCGGCACCGTCATCCAGTGGAACAAGACCTGGATCGCGGACAACGACACCACGTCCAAGGTCTTCCTCTGCTTCGACGGCCGCTACTTCATCGACCAGATGGACATCACCTGGGCCGAGGACGAAAAGCGCTGACCCACCCACCCGCACAAACAAGGCCGGGGCCCACACCACCAACGGTGCAAGCCCCGGCCTTCCTCGACCCGAAGGCCCCCTGTGGGCGCGGACGGTTTCGAACCGCCGACATCTGCTTTGTAAGAGCAGCGCTCTACCACTGAGCTACGCGCCCCCCGTCGCGGCCCGGAGGGCGCAACGACGAGAGCCTAGGGTACCTGGTCCCGGGGGGTCGCGGTGCCAGGTGCCCGGGTGGGGCGCGGGGGCGGGAGTGGTGGGAGGGGGTGACGGGCCGGTGGGGTGATCGGGGAGAATGGGGGCCGGATCAGCGGGTCGGAGCAGGGAGCGCGCAGTGACGGTGGCCGGCGGGAGCGGGCGGGGGCGGCGGCGGGCTGGGAGTGCGCTGGCGGACGCGTTGGTGCTGCCGGTGGTGCTGGCGGGTGCGTTGGGGGCGGTCGGGCTGGCCTCGGCCGGGACGGGCGGCTGGTGGGGGCGGCGCGGCGGCGGCGAGGGCGTGCGGGCGGAGGCCCGGGAGGCGCGGGCCGCGGCGCAGGAGGCGTTCTACGAGCTGGAGGAGACGCAGCGCGACGTGCAGCTCGCGGTGGAGACGGTCCGGGCCGCCTCCGACGGGGCGACCGCGCAGCGGGCGCTGGCCGATCTTGCCGCCATCTCCGGGCGGGTGGAGCAGGTCACCGTGAACTACCTGGGTGCCCTGGACGCGCACAACCTGGACAGCGAGTCGCTGGACGCGGGCGCGGCCGCGCAGGCCAAGCGCCGGCTGGAGGACGTGAAGGGCCAGCTCGGCTCGGCGCGCGCCGAGTTGAACGACTTCCTGCGCCGGCTGCAGCCGACCGTCCAGCACGCCGAGCAGCAGCTGATGCGGGTCACCCCGGCGGTCGAGCAGGCCAAGCGGGCGCTGCTCGCGGCCTCCGACGCGCTGGACGCGGTGCGCGGCGCCGGTCTGCGGGCGGACGATCTGGCGGCCCGGCTGGCCGAGTTGGCGCCGGAGCTGGGGCGGCTGAACGAGGGCCCGGCCCGGCACGGGGTGGCCGACACCCTGCGGCGCGCGGACGAGGTGAAGCAGCACGCCGAGTCGATCGCCGCCGACGCCGGGCAGCTGCCGGAACGGGCGCGGGAGATCGACCGTCGGGTGGCGAGCCTGCGGACCAGGATCCAGGCGCTGGAGACCAAGGCCGAGACGGTCGAGCCCGCCCTGAGCGAGCTGCGCCGCCGGTTCAGCACGGCCTGCTGGCAGGACCTGCAGCGGGTGCCGGACCAGGTCGCGGAGACCGGCCGGGCCGCCGAGCGCAAGCTCGCCGAGGCCGCCCGCGCCCGGGACGAGCAGCGCTGGGCGGACGCCACCGCCGCGATCGGTACGGTCCGCGCGCTGCTGGACACCGCGGACGGCTCGGTGGTGGCGGTGAACGACCGGCTGCGCCGGCTGAACGAGGTGCAGCACGACCCGTCCCGGGAGGTCGAGAGCGCCCGTTTCGCCGTACGGGACGCGCAACGGCTGGCGATGGCCGGGCGCAGCGCGCCGGACCCGCGGCACGCCGCCCCGCTGGACGAGGCGGTGGCCCGGCTGGACCGGGCGGTGGCCGCGCTGGAGGCGGCCGGCCGGCACCCCGACTACTGGCACTTCCTCACCGAGCTCGCGGCGGTGCGGGAGTCTGCGGCGCGGGTGATCGGGCTGATCCGCGGCGACCTCGGCCACCGGTAGGCATCGGTAGGAGTCGGTAGGCAGCGGTAGGTGTCGGAAGGCAGCGGCAAAGCACGGCGGCCGCCGGAAGGCACCCGGCGGGCACCGGCACGGGACGCCCCCGCTCGGTACGCTGCCGGTATGCCACGCTACGACTTCCGCTGCCGCTCCTGCGACGCCACCTTCGAGCTCCGCCGCCCGATGGCGCAGGCCAACGACCCCGCCGTCTGCCCGCAGGGCCACGAGGACACCGTGAAGATGCTGTCCACCGTCGCCGTCACCGGTGCGGCCGCCGCCGGCCCCTCCGCCGGAGGTGGAGGTGGGGGCGGGGGCGGGGGCGGGGGCTGCTGCGGCGGCGGTTGCTGCGGCGGCTAACCGGCCGTAGCCGGAGCCCCGGCCGGAGCCACACCACCGGCCGCACCACCGTCACCGGCCCCGGCCCCGCCACCGGCCCCCGTGAGGAACCGCCGGACGATCTCCTCCCCCGCCGCCACCCCCACCTCGTCGAGGGCGGTGACGCCGGGGGCCGTCCAGCCGCTGTCCGCGAGTTCGCCGTGCCCCGGCCGCCACCCCGCGTCCGCCGCGAGCAGCAGGTCCGCGTCGAGCAGCGAGTCCCCGGCGGCGAGCACGGTGGTCGGGCCGGTGCGCCGGACGACTTCGGCCAGGGCGGCGCTCTTGGTGAGCGGGGCCGGGACGGCGTACACCTTGCGGCCCTGGAGGGACACCGCCCAGCCGTGCTCGGCGCACCAGCCGGTCAGCTCCGCCAGCCAGCCGGCGGGCAGTGCGGCGCGGTCGACGACCAGGTAGGCGAACAGTTCATCGGCGACGCGCCGCTTGTGGGTCCACTCCGGGTCGGCGCACAGCGCGAGCCGCCGGACCACTTCCTCCAGCGGGGCCGAGCCGGCGGCGATCCGGGCGGTGATCTCGGCCCGCCAGTCCCCGTCCGGGACGCCGTCCACCAGCAGTTGCCCGCCGTTGGCGCAGATCGCGTACTCGGGGGCCCGGCCCGGCGCCGGGCCGGGCAGTCCGACCCGCTCGTACTGCTCCCGGGTGCGGGTGGTGGAGGGGACGAAGCGGGCCTGCCGGGCGAGGTCGGCGAGCAGGGCGGCGGCGCGTTCGGTCATGAACGACAGCGGGCGCCCCTGGTAGACCTCGACGCAGAGCAGCCGGGGGGCGAGCCGGTCGGGGCCGGCCAGGGCGAGGGCCCGGTCGGAGTAGATCAACGTCCGGTCGAGGTCGCTGGCCACCAGGACGTCCATCACTGCTTCTCCTCCGCCGCTGTCGTCACGGACCGCCCGTCGGCCCCGGTCGCTCCGCGGCTGTAGCGGGGGTGGATCAGGCCGACGCAGGTGTACGGCAGGCCGTCGACCTCCTCGACCTCCACGCCGCGCTGGGCGGCGAGCAGCCGGACGTGGTCCAGGTCGGCGCCGGCGCCGCGGCGGGCGAGGATCCGCCAGGGGACGCGGCGCAGCAGCACCCGGGTGGTCTCGCCGACGCCGGGCTTGACCAGGTTGACGCTGTCGATGCCGTACTCGGCGCTGATCCGCTCGACGGCGGCCCAGCCGGCCCAGTCGGGCGCCCGGTCCTGGTCGGCGGACAGCCGGTCGGCGCCTTGGAGGGCGCCCGCGCGGACCGCGTCGAAGTGCGCGGCCACGGCGTCCAGGAAGGCCTCCGAGACGTCGCTCCCGGCCAGTTCGGCGTAGTGCTTGGCGCCGTGGAAGTCGTCCGGCCCGATCAGCCCGGGTCGGAGCACGGTGCGCGAGACCAGCCCGGACACGGTGGAGTTGAGGCAGGCGGACGGGATCAGGAAGTCGTCCCGGGTGCCGTACGTCCGCACGCAGCGGCCCGGGTCGGCGAGCACCGCGAGGTCCGGGTCGAAGGCGGTGCCGGCCAGCGCGTCGGCGAGTTCGCGGGTGATCGCGCCCTTGCCCGTCCAGCCGTCGACGAAGACGACGTCCCCGGCGCGGTGGTGGGCGGCCAGGTAGCGCAGCGCGACCGGGTCGATGCCGCGGCCCCGCACGATCGAGACGGCGTAGTGCGGGACGGACAGGCCGTGGGCGAAGGCCAGCCAGCGGCGGATCAGGATGCCGACGGGCGTGCCGGCCCGGGCGAGCGAGGCGAGTACCAGCCCGGGGCCGCGTTCGCGCAGCAGCGTCTCGGCGACGGTGCCGACGGCGAGCGCGATCCGGCGGGCGGAGCCGTGCAGCGCCTGCTGGAACAGGTCCTGGTACTCGGGGCTGGGCTGGTACTCCACGGGCAGCGACTCGGCGTAGTGCGCGCCGCCGTTCTGGACGGCCTCCTCGCGCTCCTCGGTGGGCGCCTCCAGGGCGACCCCGGAGAGGTCCTTGAGCAGCCAGGCCACCTCGTCGGCCCGGTAGGAGGAGAACCCGGGCCCGTACAACGGGACGCCCGTCGCACCGCCGGCCGTCGCACCACTGCCCGTCGCACCGCCGGCCGCCGGATCACCGCCCTCCGGCCCGGCACCGCCCGCCGCCACCGGCTGGTACGAGGGCAGTACCGCGAGCACCACCCGGTCGGTGACCTGCCGCAGCCGGCCGAGCAGCGCCCGCTCGCCCCGGTGCAGCGCCGGGGTGTCCGCGACGTCGTCCACGACCAGCACCACGGCGTCGAAGCGCCGCGACGGGTCGCTGCCGGGGGCGACGTTGTAGGCGTAGCGCTCGCGCGAGGACGGGTCCTGCGGGTCGTCGTGGGCGGGGAAGGCGAGCCGGGTGCGGATGGGGTAGCCGGGGTCGTCCACCGCGAGGACGGGCGAGCGCGTGGTGGTGGAGTACCGGACGCGGTCGCCGCCGAGCCGCTCGGCGAGGGCGCCGGCCAGCCGCAGCGGCGCGTACATCAGCTCCTCGAAGCCGAGCACCAGGACCCGCCGGGCGTCGGCGGGCAGGGCTTCGGCCGTCTGCCGGGCCAGCCGGGGCAGTGCGGCGTCGAGGCGGGCGCGGTCGTGGACGGTGAAGCCGTGCCGGCCGCCGTCGGGGAGCCCGGCGGGCCAGTCGAGCGCGACCCGGACCAGGGGCGCGGGGGTGGCCGACGGGGGCAGGTCGGGGGTCTCCGTCGCGGCGGTCAGCCGCTCGGCCCGGGCGATGACGTCCTCGGGCAGTTCGACGCCGCCGTCCGCGGTGGCCACCACGTCCAGTCGGACGCCGAGGCCGGCGGCGGCGTCGGCGAGCCGGTCCCGGTCGGCCGGGGTGCGCAGGTCGACCAGGGCGACCACGACGTAGTGGCCGCGCGGGTGGCGGGCGTGCAGGTCGCGGATGGTGTTGAGGATCGTCCGGCCGGTGGAGAGCTCGTCGTCCACCAGCACCAAGGGCCCGTCCCCGGTGAGGAGTTCGGGGTCGGCGGGGAGCAGCAGGTGCGAGGTGGCGTGGGAGTGCTCCTCCTCGAAGCCGCCGAGCGGGGCGACGCCGGGGACGGGGCGGCGGGTGGAGTGCAGGTAGGGGGCGTCGAGGCCGTCGGCGACGCTGTGGCCGAGGCCGGTGGCCGTCTCCGCGTAGCCGAGCACGACGGCCCGGGCGGCGGCTTCCTCGCCGAGCAGTCCGCGGACCCGGCGGCCGAGTTCGAGCCCGGCGCCGTGGACGACGGCGGGCCGCTGCGGCACGTGCTTGCCGAGCACGGTGGAGACCAGCAGGTGGGCGCGCTTGGAGTTGCCGGAGCGCAGTGCCAGGCCGACGAGTTCGGGGAGGCGTTCGGAGCCGGTCAGCGCGATCCCCACCCGGTCGGCGACCCAGCGGCCGGTCCAGGTCGGCGCCGTCGTCGATGTCGGCGCCGTCGTCGATGCCTGCGGTTCCGTCCACGTCTGCGGTGTTGCTGTCACTGCCGGCCCTGCCTTCGATGGTGCGCGCCGTCGCGCGGTCGTACGTTCGTCATGTCCGCCGTGTCCGTCGTTTCCGTCGTTTCCGTCCGGGAACGGCACCGGCCCCCGCCCCCGACCCCGCCACCCGCGCGAACCCCGCCCCCATCACCCGCACAGGCTGGCCCAGAGCAGTTCCGCGAAGCTCACGTCCGCCCGGGCCACCCCGAACACCTCCGCCCGCAGGAGCACCCGCTCCGCCCAGGCCCGGTGCGGCCGGGCCTCGTTCATCTTGTTGGTGTACGCCGAGCGCAGTACTCCGCCGCCGTCCTGCTCCTGCCGGAGGATGTCCTGGGCGTCGCAGTACTCCTCGTGCGTGACCACGGAGAGGGCGTGCACGGCGGGCACATGGCTGGGGTGGATGCAGGTCTTGCCGAGCAGGCCGTTGGCGCGGTCGAGTTCGACCTCCCGGATCAGCCCGTCCAGGTCGTGTTCGATGATCCGCCGGCGGACCTCCTCGCCCGAGGCCCGGACCGTCCCGCCGGCGGCGGCGCCGGCCGCGCCGAACGAGGACTCGGCGAACGGGGTGCGGCGCAGCTGCGGCTTGAACATCCGTTCCTGCACCGGGAAGTACTCCCAGACCGGTCCGGTGACGGTGTGGCCCGTGCCGTCGGCCCGGCCGAGCACGTTGACCACGTCCCCGATCACGGCCGCGACCAGCGCGACGTCGTACGCGGTGAGGTCGGGAGAGCGCCGCAGGCCGTACGCGGAGCAGAGGTCGGTGACGCCGAGCCGGACCGCGAGCACCCGTTCCCGGCTTCCGGCGAGCAGCGCGGCGATGCCGAAGAGCTGCTCCCGCCTGGTCTCCAGGTGGGCGAGTTCGGGTGACTCCAGGACCGGCATGGCGAACAGCCGCTGCCCGGTCGCGGCCTCGGCGGCGGCGAGCGCGGCCAGGTACGCGGCGCCGTTGTCCGGGGTGAACTTGGGCAGCACGAAGCCGCTGAGCAGTTCGACGGCCGGACCGAGCCGCTCGGCCAGGTCGGTGATCTGGGAGGCGGCACGGACTCTGATGAAGAGAAGCGGATGGCTCTGTGTGCAGTCGGTGAAATCCTTGACCAGGTCATTGAGCTGCTCGACCAGGTTCCGCTCTCCGGCGTCCACCTCGTGGTCGGCGATCGCGTCCTCCAGGCAGAGGACCATCGAGACCACGCCCCGAGCTGCCTGTTTGCGGATGTCGGCGGCCAGGGCGGGCCTGGTGGCCGGGCTGTAGAGGGTGCCGCCGAGCGCGGTGGCGAGCACCTCGGGCTCGCTCCGCGCGGTGAACGTGCGCGGCTGCTCCAGGAAGAGCCGGCCGCGTACGTCCTCGGCGAGGTGGCCGAAATGGCGCAAGGTGCTCTCCTCCAGGAAGTGGGCGGGCCCGCGGCCCGTTGCCGACGACGCCGGGGTCAACCGGCCGACACCCAGGTCAACCGCCCGACCGGGTGCCATGGTTCCCCGGGCGCGGCACCGGCGGACGCCCCTCCGTCGAACCCCCCGGGGGCCTTTCGACCGCCCATCGTACGGACGGGATCCGGCCGTTTCCGGTTCCCCGGCACTGAACTCCCGGAACATCCCGGTCCACTTGGACGATCATGGACCCACCGGCGGCAAACCCCGGTAAGCGCAAGTCTTGGCAAAGTCCGACCCGACGCGGACCGGTCCGGTCACGTTGTCCGAAGGGGTGGCGAACAGGCAGGATGGTCGGCTATGACGCACGTGATGGCCAAGGGCGCCAACATCGCACTGCCGGCGGCGGCGGTCCGCGCCGTGCTGCGCTGGAGCGCCACGCCCGGTGCGCCGGACGTGGACGCGTCCGCGCTGCTGCTCGGCGCCAACGGCAGGGTCCGTTCGGACGCCGACTTCGTCTTCTACAACCAGCCGCGCCACCCCTCCGGCCTGGTCCGCCACCTGCCCAAGCAGCAGACCTCCGGCGGCGCCGAGATCATCGACACGGTCGAGGTCGAACTCGGCAAGCTGCCCGCCGACGTGGACCGCGTGGTGCTGGCCGGCTCCTCCGAGGGCGGGACGTTCCGCGCGGTGCCGGGCCTGCGGCTGCTGCTGTTCGACGCCACGGCCGGTGAAGGCGCGCCCGCCCTGGCCGAGTTCGTGATCGGCGACGCCGACAGCGTCACCGCGCTGGTCGCGGGCGAGCTGTACCGCCGGGCCGGGTCCTGGAAGTTCCGGGCGATCGGCCAGGGCTACACCTCCGGGCTGATCGGCCTGGCCACCGACTTCGGCATCACCGTCGACGACGAGGCGGCCGCCGCGCTGCCCGACCCGGTGCCGGCCCAGGCACCCACCGGCACCGGCGGCACCGGCAGCGCGGTGGACCCGCGCAGCACCCCGCTGCCCGCCCCGCGCCCGGCCGCCGCCGAGCCGGGCACCTTCACCCTGGCCCCGGCCGTCCCGCAGCCGCAGCAGGCCCCGGCCGCCCCGGCGCAGACCGCCCCGGTCGCGAGCGCTCCGCCCGCCACGCCGCCCACCGCGCCCCCGCCGCCGACGGCCCCGCCCACCATGCCGCCGACCTCACCGCCGGCACCGCCCACCGCGCCGCCCGCCCACCAGCCCGGCCACCAGCCCGGCACCGGCTACGGCTACCCCCAGCAGCAGCCCGCCACGGGGTACGGCTACCCGCAGCACCAGCCCGCGACCGGCTACGGCTACCCGCAGCCCACCCAGCCGTACCGGCAGCAGCCGGGCACGGGGTACGGCTACCCCCAGCCGAACCAGCCCGTCCCGCCGCAGCCTCAGCCGCACCAGGGCGGCTACGGCTACCCGCAGTCCGGCTCCGGCCAGCAGCCGCCCGTCCCCCCGCAGCCGCCGACGACCCAGCCCCCGACGGCCACCGACGAGGAGTTCGCCCTGCCCCCGCAGGGCCCGCAGTTCCAGCCGCGCTGACGCCCGCCCGCCCGCCGGTCCCCGCCAAAAGCGAGGGCCGGCGAGGGGCCGCCACCCGTCGGTCGCCGGCCGTCAGTCGCCGCCCGGCTGCCCCTTGTACCCGCGCTGCCACTGCATCCCGAACCCGTACAGCCGGTCGATGTCCGACTGGAACCCGTTGACGTACCGCACCTCGCGGCGCACGGTCAGCTGGTTGTCCCCGGCGTTCTCGATCAGCACCACCGCGCAGGAGCGCGCCGCCCGGGCCCGCTCCTCCAGCTTGATCTCGATCCGCGGCCCGGTCTGCGGCACGATCGTCACCACGGCCTGCGACTGCTCGAAGGCCGGCGTGCCGTCGTAGATGTAGACGAAGATCAGCAGCCGTTTGAACTTGTCCTTCTTCTCCAGGTTGACGTACATCGTCTCGCCCGACGGCGCCCCGTACTGGTCGTCGCCGCTGAGCTTGATGTACGGCGCGCTCTGGAGGTCGCCGAAGAGGCCGCCGAGCGGCTGCACCACACCGGTGGAGCCGTCGGAGAGTTCGTACATGCAGGCCAGGTCGAGGTCGACGTTCATCGGCTCGTTGCCCTGCGGCGAGTCCGGCTCCAGCGGGCTCAGGATCCGCGGGCTGAAGAACCGCTTGAAGGTGTCCCGGGTGCTGGGCCTGGTGCCGCCCGCGCGCATCGACCAGTGCAGGTTGACGTAGAGGTAGCCGGTGGTGGCGGCCGACCCGGTGATCGCGTGGTGCGGGGCCGACTTGGTGAGTATGACCTTGTGCTGACCGCCCGGGTTGTCGAAGGTGTAGCTCTTCTCCCCGCGCAGGTACTCCCAGATCGAGACCATCCCGTCCTCTCCCCCTGCTCCCGCCAGGCGATCTGACGGTCCGCCGACCAATGATCGGGCATCGGCCCGGCCGACGGATACCCCGCTCCCCCCTCCCTTACCCCGCCGGACCGCCCACCGGTCGCCGGCGGGCCGACAGCCGAACCCCGGACGAACCCCGGGCGAACCGGCGAACCGGTGGGCCGATTGGCCCCGGCAAGCCGCCCTCCCGTAACATGCCGCCTCTTCGGACGCGATATCGTCTAGCCGCACAGGTGTCCCGTCCGCCCCTGCGCGGGAGCGGTGGGGCACGCCGTGCGGCGACGAACAAACCGTCAGGCAGTGCCCGCGCGGCGGGACCTGACCGCCTGTGTCGCACTGTGAACCTGTCCCCTGCGGAAACCCGAGGCCCGACCCGCAATGAACCTGACCTCCATACAGCTGGTCTGGACCGTCGTCGGCGGCGCAGCCCTGCTGTTCGTCTCCGTCCTGTTGGCGACGCTGCGCTTCAAGAACTCGAAGAAGGACGAGGCCACCGATTCCTGGGAGCGCAGCGAGGAGCGGCGCCGCCGCAAGGAGATGATCTACGGCATCTCCTCGTACACGCTGCTGTTCTGCTGCGCCGGCGTCGCGGCCGCGCTGTCCTTCCACGGGCTGGTCGGCTTCGGCAAGGAGAACCTGGGCCTGTCGGACGGCTGGGAGTACCTCGTCCCGTTCGGTCTGGACGGTGCCGCGATGTTCTGCTCGGTGCTCGCCGTCCGCGAGGCCAGCCACGGTGACGCCGCGCTCGGTTCCCGCCTGCTGGTCTGGGTCTTCGCGATCGCCTCGGCCTGGTTCAACTGGGTGCACGCCCCGCGCGGCCTCGGCCACGCCGGCGCCCCGCAGTTCTTCTCCGGCATGTCGATCTCGGCGGCGATCCTCTTCGACCGCGCGCTGAAGCAGACCCGCAAGGCCGCGCTGCGCGAGCAGGGCCTGGTGCCCCGCCCGCTGCCGCAGATCCGCATCGTCCGCTGGCTGCGCGCCCCGCGCGAGACCTACGCGGCCTGGTCGCTGATGCTGCTGGAGAACGTGCGCAGCCTGGACGAGGCGGTCGAGGAGGTGCGCGAGGAGCGCCAGGCGAAGATGGACGCCAAGGTCCGCGCCCGCACCGCCGACCGCCGCGAGCGCGCCGAGCTGAAGGCCATCTCGCGTCAGGGCGGCGGCATGCTGTCCCGGGCCCGCAGCGGCCGCCAGGTGCCCGCCCTCACGGCTGCCGGAGACGGCCCGAGCGCTACGGAGCCTGCCCTAGCCGCGGAGTCCGACGCCACCACCTCGACCACCGCCTCGGAGCACTCCGCCCTGGACGCCGGCCGCCGCGGCCGCGCCGCTGTCGGCTCCTCGTACTCCTCCTCCTACTCGTCGCCGTCGACCTACTCCTCGTCGTCGTCGAGCACCTCGGGCGACTCGTCCTCCTCGGGCTCCTCGTACTCGTCCTCGGGCTCCTCGTACTCCTCCTCGTCCGACGCCTTCGGCTCGTCCCGCCGCGGCTCGGCGATCGACCTGACGGCCGACGACGACACCCTGTCGATGCCGAAGCTGGACTCGCTGGAGCGCAAGCTGCGCGCGATCGAGCAGCAGCTCGGCTGACGTCGGCCGGCCTCGGCGCCTCCGGACGACACCCGGCCGGCGCCCGGAGGACGGCAGGGCGTACGGGCACACGCCGGACCGCACGGCGTACCGCGTACCGCACGACCTACGGCACGACGGAAACGGCCGCCCCCGGGAGATCCCGGAGGCGGCCGTTTCGCGTGCCCGGCGGACTACTTGCCGGAACCGACCAGTTCGGGCTCCTCGCCCGCCCCCTCGCGCCGGTTGCGCAGGACCGACGAGCCGAGCGCGAGCCCGATGAAGGCGACCCCGATCAGGCCGGTGACGATCTCCGGGATGTGGTACTTGATGCCGACCAGCAGGATCACCGCCAGGGCGCCGATCGCGTAGTGCGCGCCGTGCTCCAGGTAGACGTAGTCGTCCAGGGTGCCCTTGCGGACCAGGAAGACGGTCAGCGAGCGGATGTACATCGCGCCGATGCCGAGGCCCAGGGTGATCTGGAAGATGTCGCTGGAGATGGCGAAGGCGCCGACGACCCCGTCGAAGGAGAACGACGCGTCCAGGACCTCCAGGTAGAGGAACAGGAAGAACGCGGCCTTGCCGGCGACCTGGACGACGGACTTGCCGGACTTCTCCGCCTCCTCCTCGCGCTCGGCCTCGTCCTCCAGGCCCGATTCGAAGATCGAGGACAGGCCGCCGACCGCGAGGTAGGTGATCAGGCCGAGGACACCGGCGAGCAGAACGGTTTCCGCGTGCTCGGCGGCGAAGAAGCGGGAGGCCACGACCAGGGCGACCAGGGCGACGACGCTGGAGAGCGCGTCCAGCTTGCCGACCTTCTCCAGCGGGCGCTCCAGCCAGCTCAGCCAGTTGTGCTCCTTCTCCTCGAACACGAAGTCCAGGAAGATCATGAGCAGGAAGATGCCGCCGAAGGCGGCGATGGCCGGGTTGGCCGCCTCCAGGTACTGCCCGTAGGTGAGGCCGTCGTGGGTCTTGTCGGAGTGCAGGGCGAGGTCGATGACCGTCGCGGGGTTGAGCTTCGCGGTGAGGCCGACGACCAGCAGCGGGAAGACCAGGCGCATGCCGAAGACGGCGATGAGCACACCGACGGTCAGGAAGATCTTCTGCCAGTACGGGTTCATCCGCTTCAACACCGTGGCGTTGACCACCGCGTTGTCGAAGGACAGGGAGATCTCCAGGATGGAGAGGATCAGCACGATGCCGAAGCCTTGGGCTCCCCAGAGCAGTCCGGCCGCGATCAGGCCGATGGCGGTGATCGCGAGCGACCAGCCGAATGTGCGGAGGAACACGGGAGTTGGATACCTTTCGGGTTCTGGCCGTGCGGAGCGGCCTCGTCCCCGAGACGCCCTGACCGGGCCGGGCCCGGTCAGGTCACCCCCGCACTGCCCTCTGTTCTCATGATCGGGTCGGGTGCGATTAGTCCGATTTCCGCCCTTACTGTACGTTCACGCCGAAGTCGAGCGCGATCCCGCGCAGGCCGGAGGCGTACCCCTGGCCCACCGCGCGGAACTTCCACTCGCCCGCGTAGCGGTACAGCTCGCCGAAGATCATCGCGGTCTCGCTGGACGCGTCCTCGGACAGGTCGTAGCGGGCGATCTCCTGGCCGTCGACCGAGTTGACGACCCGGATGTAGGCGTTGCGGACCTGCCCGAAGTTCTGCAGCCGCGCCTCGGCCTCGTAGATCGAGACCGCGAAGACCACCTTGTCCGCCTGCGGCGGGACCAGGTCCAGGTTGACCAGGAGGACCTCGTCGTCACCCGTGTCGTCGCCGCCGGTGAGGTTGTCGCCCTGGTGCTCCACCGAGCCCTCGGGGCTCTTGAGGTTGTTGTAGAAGACGAAGTACTCGTCACCGAGCACCCGCCCGCCACCGCAGAGCAGGGCGCTCGCGTCGAGGTCGAACGGCGCGCCCGTGGTCGAACGGGCGGACCAGCCGAGGCCGATCTGGACCTGCGTCAGATTCGGCGCGGCCTTGGTGAGCGAGACGTTGCCACCCTTGGCAAGCGTGACCACCATGACGTTCTTCCTCCCTTGCTTCTCCCGGAGCGCGCCTTACAGGTGTAGTCCCCCGCGCCCCCGGCCGGCCCGCTTTGGCCGGCTGAACTTCCTGAACTCACATCCTCGCAGCGCAGCGAGCCGCCGCGGCACCGGGCCCGGCGAACCCCCGCCCGGCCGCACCCGTCCGTGCGCGCGCGACCGCACCCGTCCGTACGCGGGGCCGCCCGCGGCCCCGCGCGGACGGCCGCCGGAACGGAACCGGGGCGGCCCCGGACCGAAGAGGTCCTT